>NZ_JBHTSF010000210.1:0-13207 GCF_042795295.1 Streptomyces sp. NPDC056486 | reverse complement strand
ACGTCCCAGCCGCGGTCCGTCGGGAACTGCGACACCGCGTCGCCGCCCCCGGCCACCAAACGCCACAAGTCCTCCGGCGACTCGACGCCGCCCGGGAACCGGCAGCTCATCCCGACGATCACGATCGGCTCATCAGCCACCATCGCCACCGGATCGTTGGCCACGACATCGACCACACCACCCAGCAACTCCGCACCAAGGTGCGCCGCCAGCGCGGCAGGCGTCGGATAGTCGAAGACCAACGTGGCCGGCAACGCCAGCTCGGTCGCCGCATTCAGCCGGTTACGCAGCTCCACCGAGCTCAGCGAGTCGAAGCCCAGCTCCTTGAACGCGCGATCGGCTCCGACAGCCTGCCCAGAGCTGTGGCCGAGCACCACCGCAACATGGCCCAGTACGAGATCCAGGAGCGCCTTCTCCCGCTCCGCGACAGACAGCCCCACCAACGACTGCGCCAACGCAGACCCGGCAACAACCAGGCCAGACTCAACCATCCTGCGGACACTGCCCCGGACCAGGCCACGCATGAGATGCGGCACCGGCTGCGAACGCGCCTGGCGACGCAACACCGGCAGGTCGAGGGGAATCGGCACCAGCGCGGCACGCCCCGTGGAACCCGCCGCATCGAACAGCGCCAGACCCTCGGCCGCGCCGATCGGGATCGCGCCACCGCTGGTGATACGCCGCACGTCGGCCTCGTCGAGACTGCCTGCCATGCCATCCGCATCCGCCCACAGGCCCCACGCCATCGACGTGGCAGGCAGTCCGGCCGCCCTGCGGTGCTGGGCGAGCGCGTCCAGGAACGCGTTCGCCGCCGCGTAGTTGCCCTGCCCCGCGCCACCGAACACACCGGCAGCGGACGAGAACAGGACGAACGCGGACAGGTCCAGGTCGCGCGTCAGCTCGTGCAGGTGCCAGGCCGCGTCGACCTTGGGCCGGAACACCCCGTCGATCCGCTCAGGCGTCAGCGAACCGATCGTCCCGTCGTCCAGCACACCCGCCGTATGCACCACGGCGGAGATCTCGTGCTCAGCCAGCAGCGCCGCTACAGCCTCACGGTCGGCCACGTCACATGCCGCGTACGTCACCTCAGCGCCCTGCGCGACCAGCTCGGCCCGCAGCTCCTCGGCACCCTCGGCGGTGACCCCTCGTCTACTCACCAACAGCAGGCTGCGCACCCCACGCTCTGCCACCAAATGCCGGGCAACAAGGCCACCCAACGTGCCCGTCGCGCCGGACACCAGGACCGCACCCGCACCGAACCCGGGGTCATCCATGACGGACTGCCGCACCCTCGCCAGACGCGGCGCACTCACAGCACCCGCACGCACCGCCAACTGCGGCTCACCCGTGGCCAGCGCGGACGCCAGCACGTCCAGCGAGGCCGTCTCGTCATCGAGGTCGACCAGCACGATCCGGCCCGGGTTCTCCGACTGAGCGGACCGCACCAGACCCCACACCGCAGCCTGAGCCAGGGTCGGCGCATCCTCCTCGGCCGTAGTTGCGATCGCGCCATGGGTCGCAATGACCAGACGCGACACGTCGAACCGCTCCCCATCGAGCCACAACTGGACCGCGCTCAGCGCCCAATGCGCCGCTTCATGCGCACCAACAACCGGATCGGCCCCAGAAGAGACCGGGCACGACAGAGCAACGAAGTCAGCCAGCTCCGCCGACCCCGCAAGCGCCTCCACATCGGTCCACTCGACCGACGGGACATCGACCCCGGACACGGGCACCGACACCCAGTCGACGCCGAACAACGCATCGTCCTGACCGTCACCGGCAAACTGCTCCAGCGACACCGGACGCAACACCAGCGAGTCCACGGTCGCGACCGGGGCGCCCGCCCCATCCGCCACGGCCAACGACACTCCGTCCGATCCCGCAGACCCCGCAGACCCCGCAGGCGTCAGCCGCACCCGCAGCGCTGTCGCGCCGGAGGCGTGCAGCCGTACACCCGACCACGAGAACGGCAAGCCGCCGGAGTCACCGTCGCCACCCGCCAGGCCTGTCGCGTGCAGCGCCGCATCCAGCAAGGCCGGGTGCAGACCAAACCCCTCAGCCTTCACACCCTCCGGCAGCGCGACCTCGGCGAACACCTCATCGCCCTTGCGCCAAGCCGACCGCAGCCCCTGGAACACCGGGCCATAACCCAGGCCCAGCTCCGCCAACCCGCCGTAGAACCCCTCAAGGCCCACGGCCTCCGCACCGGTCGGCGGCCACTCGGCCAAGGACGCCCCGCCGGCGCGACCACCCTCACCCAGCACACCCGTGGCATGCCGCGTCCACGAACGACCATCGTCGGCGTCACCCACACTGGAGTGGAAACTCAGCTCACGACGGCCCGACTCATCCGCCGCACCCACCCACACCTGAACCCGCACCGAACCGCTCTCCGGCAGGACAAGCGGCGCCTCCAGCGTCAACTCCTCCACCAGATCGCACCCGACCTGATCCCCCGCACGCACCGCCAACTCGACGAACGCAGCACCGGGCAGCAGCACCGAACCCTGCACCACATAATCAGCCAGCCACGGATGCGACTGCACCGACAGCCGACCCGTCAGCAACACACCGTCCGTGCCACCCACAGTGACAGCCGCACCCAACAACGGATGCTCCGCCGAGCCCAGTCCGGCCGCCGTGACATCGCCGACCGAGGGCAGCACATCCAGCCAGAAGCGCTCGCGCTGGAACGCGTACGTCGGCAGATCGACGCGCTGGGCCCCGCGACCCTCGAAGTAAGCGGCCCAGTCCACGTGAGCGCCCCGCACATGCGCTTCCGCGATCGCGGCGGTCAGCGCCGCCTCCTCCGGGCGGTCGTTCCGCAGCACCGGCACGAATCCGGCCTCCGGCGCCGACTCCTGACCCAGCGCTGACAGCGTCCCGCCCGGGCCGACCTCGACGAACGTCGTCACACCCTCGTCCACGAGCGTGCTCACGGCGTCGGCGAACCGCACCGACTCACGCACGTGCCGCACCCAGTACTCCGTCGAGGCCAGCTCGTCGGCAGTGGCCAACCTGCCCGTCAGCGTCGACACCACAGGTATCGCAGGCGCCTCGTACGAAACGCCCTCAAGGACCCGGCGGAACTCGTCGAGCATCGGGTCCATCAAAGGCGAGTGGAACGCATGGCTGACACGCAGCCGCGTCACCTTCCGGCCCGCCTCACGCCACCGCTCAGCAACCATCTCAACATCAGCGGCGACGCCGGAAACGACCACCGACGACGGGCCGTTGACCGCAGCAATGCCCACGGTCTCCGACAGATCCGACGCCACCTCGGCCTCGGACGCCTGAATCGCCACCATCGCGCCACCGGACGGCAGCGCCTGCATCAACGCACCCCGCGCCGACACCACCTTGACTGCGTCAGCCAGCGACCACACACCCGCCACATGAGCCGCAGCCAACTCACCGATCGAATGCCCCGCCAGAACATCCGGGCGCACACCCCACGACTCAAGAAGACGGAACAGCGCGACCTCGACCGCGAACAGCGCGGGCTGCGTCACCCCCGTCTCATTCAGCGCATCGGCATCCTCACCGAACAACACCTCACGCACCGCCGGATCGAACTCACCCAGCACCGCGTCCAGAGCCCCAGCGAACACCGGGAAACGGGCCGCCAGTTCACGGCCCATACCGAGCCGCTGCGAACCCTGACCCGAGAACAAGAAACCCAACAGCCCGCCAACGGCGTTACCCGTCACCACACCCGGAGCCTGACCGCCCTCGGCCAACGCGGTCAGAGCAGCCAGCCGGGCCTCCGCGTCGTCCGCGATGACGACCGCGCGCTGTTCCAGCGAGGCCCGCGTCGTCGCGAGGGAGAAGCCGACATCCACCGGGTCCAGACCGAGCACGCCGGAGAGCGCCCGCTCCGCCTGCTTGCGCAGCGCCTCGGCACTCCGCGCCGACAGCACCCACGGCACAAGCCCGCCCGCCCCGGAGGCCACGGCGGGGGCCGACTCCTCGGCCGTCGCGGCCTGCTCGACTTCCGGGGCCTGCTCGATGATGGTGTGCGCGTTCGTGCCGCTCACGCCGAAGGACGACACACCGGCCCGCCACGGCTGCCCCGTCTGCGGCCACGAGCGGGTGTCCGTCAGCAGTTCCACCGCACCGGCGGACCAGTCCACGTGTGACGACGGCTCGGTCACGTGGAGCGTCTTCGGCAGGACGCCGTGCCGCATCGACATGACCATCTTGATCACGCCCGCCACACCTGCGGCGGCCTGCGTGTGGCCGATGTTCGACTTGATCGAGCCCAGCATCAGCGGCCGGTCGGCGGGGCGGTCCTGGCCGTAGGTGGCAAGGAGGGCCTGCGCCTCGATCGGGTCGCCAAGCTTTGTACCGGTGCCGTGTGCCTCGATGGCGTCCACGTCGGCCGGAGTCAGGCCCGCACTCGCCAACGCCTGGCGGATCACGCGCTGCTGCGACGGACCGTTCGGCGCGGTCAGGCCGTTGGACGCGCCGTCCTGGTTCACCGCCGAACCACGTACCACCGCAAGCACCTGGTGGCCGTTGCGCCGAGCATCCGAAAGGCGCTCCACCAGCAGCATGCCGGCCCCCTCACCCCAACCGGTGCCGTCGGCACTGTCGGAGAACGCCTTGCACCGGCCGTCCGGGGCGAGGCCGCGCTGTCGGCTGAACTCGATGAACGAGCCCGGCGTCGACATCACCGTCACACCGCCGACCAGCGCCAGCTCGCACTCGCCCTTGTGTAATGCCTGCACCGCCAGGTGCAGGGCCACCAGGGACGACGAGCACGCCGTGTCGACCGTGACGGCGGGGCCTTCGAGGCCGAAGGTGTACGACAGACGGCCGGAGATGATGCTCGCCGAGATGCCGGTGCCCGCGTATCCCTCGACTTCCGCCTGCGCGGCCATCAGCAGCGCCGCGTAGTCCTGGCCGTTGGTTCCGACGAACACGCCCGACCTGCTGCCGCGCAGCGAGGTCGGGTCGATGCCCGCCCGCTCGAACGCCTCCCAGGAGGTCTCAAGGAGCAGCCGCTGCTGGGGGTCCATCGCCGCGGCCTCGCGCGGCGAGATCCCGAAGAACGCCGGGTCGAAGTCCGTCGCGTCGTACAGGAACCCGCCTTCACGGGCGTAGGTCGTGCCCGTGTGGTCGGGGTCCGCGTCGTACAGCGACTCCAGGTCCCAGCCGCGGTCGGCGGGGAACCCCGCCACCGCGTCCGCACCGGACTCGACAAGACGCCACAGATCCTCCGGCGACTCGACCCCGCCGGGGAAGCGGCAGCTCATGCCGACGATCGCGATCGGCTCGCTGTCCTTCTCCTCGACCTCGCGGAGACGTTGCTTGGTCTGCCGCAGGTCCGCGGTCAGGCGCTTCAGATAGTCGAGGACCTTGTCGTCGGTCGGCATGTGCTTGATACCCCTCTGGGTGAGAGTCCGTACCCGTCTTGATGAGAGTCCGTACCGGGCAGGTCAGGTCGGGTCGTCAGGTCGGGTCGTCAGGGTCGGGTCGTCAGGTCGGATCAGGCTGGTGAGAGTCCGTACCCGCTGGTCAGGACCTTCCGAGTTCGTCGTCGATGATGTCGAAGACGTCGTCGAGGGTGGCCGAGGTCAAGTCGTCCGCCGCGGGCTCCGGTTCGCCCTCGTCCCAGGTGGACAGGAGCGAGCGCAGCCGTAGCCGGATGTCCCCGGCCAGGGCGTCGTCCGGGTCGAGTTTGGAGATGATGACCGTCAGCTTGTTCAGCTCGCTGAGTACCGCGGCGGCGGGTGTGCCGTCGCCGGCGAGCACCGTCGTCCGCAGGTGGGCCGCGAGTGCCGCCGGGTTCGGATGGTCGAAGACCAGGGTGGCGGGCAGTCGCGATTCGACCTCGGCGTCGAGCCTGTTGCGCAGTTCCACGGCGGTGAGCGAGTCGAAGCCGAGTTCCTTGAACGCCCGGTCCGCCTCGACGGCGTCCGGACCGGGGAAGCCGAGCACGGCCGCGGTGTGGGTGCGGACGAGCTGCACCAGGGTCCGGTCCTGCTCCGCCTCGGTGAGACCGGCGAGCCGTTGGGCCAGCGGGACCGGGCCGGAGCCGTCACCGGACCGTGCGGTCCGGCGGGCGGTCGTCGGAACCAGGCCGCGCAGCAGCGGTCGTACCTGCTCCGGGTGGGCCCGCAGCGCGGACAGGTCGATCGCGGCGGGAACCGCGGTCGCGGTGCCGGTCGTGCGCGCCGCGTCGAACAGTGCCATGCCGTCGGCGGAGGACAGCGGGGTCATGCCGCCCCTCGCCATCCGCTGTACGTCGGCGTCGTCGAGGTGCCCTGTGATGCCGCTCGCCTCGGCCCACAGGCCCCAGGCGAGCGATGTCGCGGGCAGCCCGGCGGCCCTGCGGTGCTGTGCGAGGGCGTCGAGGAACGCGTTGGCGGCCGCGTAGTTGCCCTGACCGGGGCCGCCGAACACTCCGGCGGCGGCGGAGAACAGTACGAACGCCGTGAGGTCCGTTCCCAGGGTCAGCTCGTGCAGGTGCAGCGCGGCGTCGGCCTTGGGCCCGAACACCGTGTCGACGTGCTCCGGGGTCAGGGACTCGATGATGCTGTCGTCGAGGACGCCCGCCGTGTGGACGACGGCGGTCACGGGGTGCTCGGCAAGGAGCGTGGCGACCGCGGTGCGATCACTGACGTCACACGCCACTACGGTGACGCGCGCGCCCAGTTCGGCCAGTTCCCTGCGCAGTTCCTCCGCGCCCGGTGTGGCCGGGCCGCGCCTGCCGGTCAGTACGAGATCCCTGACTCCGTGGCGGGTGACGAGGTGCCGTGCGGTCACGCCGCCGAGCACGCCGAGACCACCGGTGATCAGCACGGTGCTTTCGGGGGTGAACGCCGCCTGCTCGGGAGCGTCGGCCGGAGCGGCGAGCCGCGCGAGCCTGGCCACCGTGGCGGTGCCGTTCCTGACGGCGACCTGCGGTTCCCCGGTCGCCACTGCGGCGGGCAGCCTGCGCAGCGACTTCTCGTTCCCGGCCGTGTCGGCCGTGTCGGCCAGGTCGTCCACCAAGTCGTCCACGTCGACGAGGACGAACCGCTCCGGGTGCTCCGACTGCGCCGATCGCACCAGGCCCCACGCGGGAGCGCGCACCAGGTCCGGTACGGCCTCGTCCGGTCCTGTCGGCACCGCGCCGCTCGTCAGGAACACGAGCCGCGATGCGGTGAACCGGTCGTCCGCGAGCCAGGATTGGAGCAGGTCGAGGGTGTGGTGCGTCGCCTCGCGCGGGGTCGTCGCACCCTCGCCGGGTGTCACGGCCACACACCGCGGTACGGGCGCGCCTGCGTCGACGGCGGCAAGGAGCGCGGCCAGGTCGGCGTGCTCGTCCACCGGTTCGCCGGCCGCGGTGAGCGCGTGGGCCAGGCGGGCGGTGTCGCCGCCGAGGACCGCCCAGGTGCCGGGCTCGGGAGCGGCGTCCGGCATCGGCACCCACTTGACCTCGAACAGCGAGTCACGGTGGGCGGAGCGTGCGGCGTTGAGCTGGTCGGCGGAGAGTGGCCGCAGGCTCAGCTCGTCGACGGCGGCGACCGGATCGCCGGAACCGTCTGCGACGAGCACCGCCACGGCGTCCACGCCGACCGGCGTAAGCCGGACCCGCAGCGCCGTCGCACCGGTCGCGAGGAGCCGTACCCCGGCCCACGAGAACGGGAGTCCGTCCGAGCTCGTCCCGAGCCCGGCGGCGTGCAGCGCGGCGTCCAGGAGGGCCGGGTGCAGGCCGAAGTTCTCGTCGGCGATGCCGTCCGGCAGCGCCACTTCGGCGAACACCTCGTCGCCCTTGCGCCAGGCGGCGCGCAGGCCCTGGAAGGCGGGGCCGTGGTCGAGGCCGGAGGCGGCGACGGTGGCGTAGTGGCTGTCCAGGTCGACCGGTTCGGCTTCGCTCGGAGGCCAGACGACGAGGTCGTCGGTGACGGGGAGTGCCTCGGCCGTCAGGGTGCCGGTGGCGTGGCGGGTCCATTCCCCGCCCTCGTCCCTACGGGAGTCCACGGTGAACGTCCGCCTGCCCGAAGCATCTGCCGCATCCGATACGTCAGATGCGTCCGATGCGTCCGGCGTGTCAGGGCTGTCGAGGCTGAGCCGTATCTGGACGCCGTCCCGTTCGGGCAGTACCAGGGGTGCTTCGATGACCAGGTCGTCCAGGGTCGCGCAGCCGACGTGGTCACCGGCGCGCAGCGCGAGGTCCACGTAGGCCGCGCCGGGGAGCACCGCGGTGTCCAGGACGCGGTAGTCGGTGAGCCAGGGGTGGGTGCGCAGGGACAGCCTGCCGCTGAACACGAGGCCCTCGGAGTCCGCGAGTTCGGTGACGGCCGCGAGCAGGGGGTGGTCCACACGGCCGAGCCCTGCCGATGTCACGTCGCCGGACGCGGCGTGCGTCGTCGTGGGCCAGAAACGCAGACGCTGGAACGGGTACGTGGGCAGGTCCACGCGCCGGGCGTCGGGGAGCGGCAAGGCCACCCGGCCGCCGCGCACGAACAGCCTGCCGGCCGAGTTGAGGAGCCGGTCCTTGCCGCCGTCGCCGCGCCGCAGCGAGCCGATCACCAGGCCTTCGGCACCGGTCAGTTCGCCGAGCCCGGCCACCAGGACCGGGTGCGGGCTGACCTCGACGAAGGTGGTGAAGCCTTCCGCCACCAGGGTGGAGACGGAGTCCGCGAACTCCACCGTCTGCCGCAGGCTGCGGTACCAGTACGAGGCGTCCAGGTCACGGGTGTCCAGCCATCCGCCGGTCAGCGGCGAGTAGTACGGCACGTCGCCGGAGCGCGGCGTCACGTCTGCCAGGCCCTCCAGGATTTCCGCCTCGACCTGCTCGACGTGGTGGGAGTGCGGGGCGTAGTCCGCCTGGACACGCCGCGCCCATACGCCCTGTTCGGCGCAGACCTCCAGCAGCTCGTCCAGCGCGGCCGCGTCGCCGGATACGACGACCGACGCGGGGCCGTTCACCACGCCGACGGCGAGCTGTCCGTCCCACCTCGCGATGAGTTCCCGTACGTCGTCCACGCCGAGCGCGACCGAGACCATGCCGCCCTGTCCTGCGAGCGCGGTCAGTGCCTTGCTCCGCAGGACGGCGAGGCGCGCCGCGTCCTTCAGGGACAGGGCGCCCGCGACGCACGCCGCGGCGATCTCGCCCTGCGAGTGGCCGAGTACCGCGCTGGGCTCGACGCCCCAGGACCGCCAGGTGGCGGCAAGGGACACCATCACCGCGAAGAGGGCGGGCTGGACGACGTCGAGCCGTTCCATCAGGGCGGGGTCCTGGATCGCGTCGAGGAGCGACCAGTCGACGTGCTCTTCCAGCGCCTCGGCGCACTCCTCCATCCGCGTACGGAACTCCGGTGAGGAGTCGAGGAGTTCCAGGGCCATGCCGACCCACTGCGTGCCGTGGCCGGGGAACACGAACACCGCACCGGTGCCGCGGTTCTCGGCCACGCCGGTCACGACGTTCGGTGCCTCGCGGCCTTCGGCCAGGGCGGCGAGGCCGGTGCGGAACTCTTCCCGGTCGAGGCCCACGACCACGGCCCGGTGGTCGAACACCGAGCGGGACCGCAGCGAGTGGGCGATGTCGGCGACGGACACGGTCGCGTCGGCGCCCTCGAACTCCGCACGGAGGCGGGAGGCCTGTTCCCGCAGTGCTTCGGCGGATCGCGCCGAAAGGACCCACGGCACCACACCCGGCTCTTTCGACTCTCCCGGCTCTCCGGGCTCTCCCGGCTCGATGTCGGGGGACGCCTTCTGGGGGGCCTGCTCGATGATGGTGTGCGCGTTGGTGCCGCTGAATCCGAACGACGACACACCCGCGCGCCACGGCCGGTCCGTCGCAGGCCACTCACGCTGGTCGGTGAGCAGTTCCATCGCACCGGCCGACCAGTCCACGTGCGACGACGGTTCGGTGACGTGCAACGTCCGTGGCAGTACGCCGTGCTGCATCGCCATGACCATCTTGATCACACCGGCGACACCGGCAGCGGCCTGTGTGTGGCCGATGTTGGACTTGACCGAGCCAAGGAGCAGTGGCTGGTCGGCGGGGCGGTCCTGGCCGTAGGTGGCGAGCAGCGCCTGTGCCTCGATCGGGTCGCCCAGCTTGGTGCCGGTGCCGTGCGCCTCGACCGCGTCCACGTCGGACGGGGTCAGGCCCGCGCTCGCAAGGGCCTGGCGGATGACCCGCTGCTGCGACGGGCCGTTGGGTGCGGTGAGGCCGTTGGACGCGCCGTCCTGGTTGACGGCGGATCCCCGTACGACGGCGAGCACTTGGTGACCGTTGCGCCGGGCGTCGGAGAGACGCTCGACGATGAGCATGCCGATGCCCTCGCCCCAGCCGGTGCCGTCGGCGCTGTCGGAGAACGCCTTGCACCGGCCGTCCACGGAAAGGCCGCGCTGCCGGCTGAACTCGATGAACGCACCAGGCGTAGACATCACCGTCACGCCGCCCGCGAGGGCCATCTCGCACTCACCCGACCGCAGTGCCTGGGCCGCCAGGTGCAGGGCGACCAGAGATGACGAGCACGCCGTGTCCACCGTCACCGCGGGGCCTTCGAGGCCGAACGTGTATGACAGGCGGCCGGACATGACGCTCGCCGCGCTGCCCGTCGCCACGTGACCGCCCACGTCCTCGACTGCCTCGCCGAGGACAAGCCCGTAGTCCTGCACGTTCGAGCCGACGAACACGCCGACGCGCTCACCGCGGACCGAGTTCGGGTCGATGCCCGCCCGCTCGAACGCCTCCCAGGAGGTTTCCAGGAGCAGTCGCTGCTGCGGGTCCATCGCGAGGGCCTCACGCGGCGAGGTACCGAAGAAGGTCGCGTCGAAGTCCGCCACACGGTCGAGGAAGGCGCCCCTGCGCGAGTACGTCGTGCCGATGCCCGCGGGGTCCGGGTCGTACAGGGCATCCAGGTCCCAGCCGCGGTCGGCCGGGAAGTCCGTCACCGCGTCCCCGCCCGACAGGAGCACCTGCCACAGGTCCTCCGGGCTGGTGACGCCGCCGGGGTACCGGCACGTCATCGCCACGATCGCGATCGGCTCGTCGGTCACGACCGGCCGTGCGGCGTCCGGTGTCAGGGGCGAATCGCCGTGCGGCTCCAGGACGACCGCCGACAGCAGGTGGTCGGCGAGCGCCGCGGGGGTGGGGTAATCGAAGACCACGGTCGCGGGCAGGGTCAGGCCGGACGCGGCCGCAAGCCCGTTGCGCAGTTCCACGGCGGTCAGCGAGTCGAAGCCGAGGTCGCGGAAGGCCCGGTCGGGAGCGACGGCACCGGCCGTGGTGTGCCCCAGGACGGCGGCCGCCTGCGCCACCACGAGGCCGCGTACGAGTTCGCCCTGCTTCGCCGCGTCGAGGCCGGTGAGCCGGCCCCGCAGCTCCGCCCCTTCCCTGTCGGATCCGTCCGGCCCCGCAAGCCCGTCGGTCCCGGCGGTCCGGCCCGCGACGGCGTCACGCGCTTCGGCGAGGTCGGCGAGCAGCGGGCTCGGCCTGCCGATGGTGAAGGCGGGCGCGAACCGTTCCCAGTCGACGTCCACCACAACGGTGCTCGCCGTGCCGCCGCCGACCGCGTCGGCGATGGCGCCCACCGCGAGTTCGGGCTCCAGCGCGAGGAGCCCGCGCCGGGAGAGCTGCCGCTGCGCCTCGTCGTCGGCCATCCCGCCGCCGCCCCAGGGACCCCAGGCCACAGCTGTGCCCGGCAGGCCGAGCGCGGTGCGGTGCTCGGCGAGCGCGTCGAGGTAGGCGTTGGCCGCGCTGTAGCCGACCTGGCCGCCACTGCCCCAGATCCCGGCGATCGAGGAGTAGGAGAGGAACGCGTCGAGCGGTGTGTCGGCGAGCAGTTCGTGCAGATGCGCGGCGCCCGCCACCTTGGCGCCGACCACGTCGGCGAAGCGCGCGAGGTCGGTCTCCTCGACAGGGGTGCTGTCGTTGAGTCCCGCGGTGTGTACGACGGCGTCGACCTGGTCTCCGGCGGCGGCCAGGCCGTCGAGCAGGGCGGCGAGCCCTTCCCGGTCGGCGATGTCGACGGCGGCGACCGTGACGCGTGCGCCAAGGTCGACGAGCTCGGCCTCCAACTCAGCGGCGCCCTCTGCCTCGATGCCGCGACGGCTCACCAGGACGAGGTGCTCGGCGCCGTGCGCCGCGGACCAGCGTGCGGCCCTCGCGCCCAGGGCGCCCAGACCGCCGGTCACCAGGACCGTGCCGCGCGGCGTCCAGCCTGAGCCGGACTCCGGGGCGGCCGATTCGGCCCGGCGGATGCGGCGTGCGAACACGCCGGACCCGCGTACGGCGACCTGGTCCTCAGCCCCGCCGAGCAGCCCGCACAGCCGTGCGGCCACCCGCTCGTCCAGCGTCTCCGGCAGATCGACCAACCCGCCCCAGCGAGCGGTGAGTTCCAGCGCCGCGGCCCGGCCGAGGCCCCACACCATCGACTGCGCGAAGCCTGCGACCGCGTCGTCCGCGACCGCCGCCACCGCGCCCGACGTCGCGCACCACAGCGGCGCCTGTACGTCCGCGTCACCGAGCGCCTGGATGAGCGCGAGGGTGGCTGCCACGCCGTTCGGTACAGCGGGGTGCTCGGCGTGCGGCGACTCGTCGAACGCCAGCAGCGAAAGGACTCCGCCGACTTCTTCTTCCTGCACGAGGACCTGCGCGACTGCCGTGCGCAGCGCATCGGCAAGGCCTGCGCGGTCCGCGGGGTCCGGCCCTTCGGCCTCGACCACGGCGAGCGCCAGGCCGCTGCCCGCGAGCAGCTCGCTCAGCGCGGCGGCACGCTCGTCACCGGCGGGCGCCACGAGCAGCCATGTGCCCGAGGGGGGCGTCGTCACCGGGGCACCGACGGACTTCCAGCCGACGGTGTAACGCCACTTGTCCAGCGTGGACTTCTCATGGCTCCGGCGCCGCCACGACGTCAGGAGCGGCAGTACGGCGCGGAGCGAGTCGGTGGCCCCGTCGTCGGTGATGCCCAGGGACGACGCGAGCGCGGTCGCCTCCTCGCTGTCCACCGCGGCCCAGAACCGTGCCTCGTCCGCGTTCGGGGCAGCATCGGCGGCGACGGGCCGAGCGTCCATCCAGTAGCGCTGGTGCTGGAAGGCGTACGTCGGCAGGTCGACACGCCGGGCGCCGCTGCCGGCGAAGTACGCGGTCCAGTCGACCGTCGCACCCCGCGTGTGCAACGCGGCGACCGCCGATACCAGCGCGACCTCCTCGGGCCTGTCCGCACGCAACGCGGGCAGGAACACCGCATCGGGGGCG
>NZ_JBHTSF010000209.1:0-13270 GCF_042795295.1 Streptomyces sp. NPDC056486 | reverse complement strand
CCCCCCTCGGGCGCTGCCACGACCCGTGAACCCGTGACCGACAGGGCGTCAGGAGACGACGTCGCTGAGCGGCTTGCCCTCCAGGTGTCCTGCGACGTTCTGGATCGCCGCGAGGCCGATGCGCACGAGCGTCTCGCGGGTGACGCCCGCGACATGCGGGGAGAGCACCACGTTCGGCGCCTTCAGCAGGCGCAGGGCGGCGGTGGGCGGCTCGGGGTCGAAGACGTCGATGCCCGCCCCGGCCAGCGTGCCCGCCGTCAGCGCGTCGGCGAGTGCGTCCTGGTCGATGAGCGCGCCCCGCGAGGTGTTGATGACGAAGGCCGTCGGCTTCAGGAGGGCGAGGCGTTCGGCGTCCAGGAGGTGGCGGGTGTCCTGTGTGAGCGGGGCGTGCAGGGAGATGTAGTCGGACGTGCGGAGCAGTTCGTCGAGTTCGACATGGCGTGCGCCGCCGAGCCGTGACTCCTTCTCGGCTCCCGCCCGCCTCGGCGCCGCGTAGACGATGCTCATGTCGAACACGACCGCGCGGCGGGCGACCTCCTCGCCGATGTGGCCGAGTCCGACGATGCCGAGCGTCTTGCCGGAGAGCTCGGTGATGGACTGCTGGAGGCGGGGCAGCGCCCAGTCGGCCACGGTGAGGGCGGTGTGCGCGGGGATCAGTTGCTTGGCGAGGGCGAGCATGAGGGCGAAGGTCTGCTCGGCGACGTTCTGCTTCTCGGCGCCGCTCGAGCCGATCGAGCAGACCTGGATGCCGCGTGCGCGGGCCGCGTCCACGGCGACGTAGTCGAAGCCGTGGCTCGCGCACTGGACGACTTCGAGGTCCGGCGCCGCGGCGATGTGCTCGGCGGTGACGGGCGCGAGGCCGGTGACGATGACGTGCGCGGCGCGCAGGGCGGCGGGATCCTCGTCGGCGGACTCGACGACGGTGACGTGCGCCGACGCGGGAAGCAGCCCTGCGAGGGCGCCTCCCGCAGCACGGCCGCCCACGTGGGGCGAGACGATGGCGAGGACGTTCTTCACGGCGGTCATGCGGTCTCCTCGATCAGGTCGTCGGGGGTGAGGGTGGCGGGCCCCGCGTGTCCGGACAGGGCAAGGGTGAGGTCGAGTTCGGCGAGCAGACAGCGGATCACGTGGTCGACGCCCGCCTGGCCGTCGAGGCCGAGCCCGTAGGCGTACGGCCGTCCCACGAGCACGGCCCTGGCGCCGAGTGCGAGCGCCTTGAAGATGTCGTCGCCGGTGCGGATGCCGCTGTCGAACAGGACGCTGAGCCGGTCGCCGACCGCCTCCACGACGCGAGGCAGGGCGTCGGCAGCCGCGACGGAGCCCGCGACCTGGCGGCCGCCGTGGTTGGAGACCACCACCCCGTCCATGCCGGCGTCGGCGGCGCGGCGCGCGTCGTCCGGGTGCAGGATGCCCTTGAGCACGATCGGACCGTCCCAGTTCTCGCGCAGGAACGCCAGGTCCGGCCAGGTCTTCGCGGGATCGGCGAACATGCCGACGAAGTGCATCACGGCCGCGTTCGGGTCCTCGTGCACCGGCTTGGCCAGGCCCGCCTGGAACGCGGGGTCACTGAAGTAGTTGGCGGTGCCCACGCCGTGCAGGAAGGGCAGATACGCCTGGTCGAGGTCGCGCGGGCGCCAGGCCAGGAGCGGGGTGTCGAGCGTGACGACAAGAGCCGTGAAGCCCGAGGCCTTCGCACGGTCAAGGAAGCTCTTGGTGACGTCGCGGTCCTTGGCCCAGTACAGCTGGAACCAGCGCTGTGCGTCCCCCATCTCCTTGGCGACCTGCTCCATGGGCGTGCTCGAGGCCGAGGAAAGGATGTACGGGACGCCGCGGGCCGCTGCCGCGCGGGCCGCGGCGGACTCGCCGTCCGGATGCATGATCGACAGGACGCCGACGGGCGCGAGGGCGAGCGGCGCGGGCAGCCGGTGGCCTAGCACCTCCACCGACAGATCGCGTTCGTGTACGTCGCGCAGCATGCGCGGAACGATGCGACGCCGCTCCAGTGCCGCACGGTTGGCGCGGGCGGTGCTGCCGTTTCCCGCGCTTCCCGCGACGTAGCCGACGGGGCCGGGACCGAGCCGCTGCTCGGTCAGCTCCTCGAGGCGGGTCAGGTCGGTGGGCAGGCGGGGTACGGCTCCAGTCATGCCGTTGAGATAGATCTCGTACTGGAAGTCCGCCCAGTTCGGCGTCGTCATGTGGTGGGTCCCGTCCGGTATTCGTCAAGACTGCGCTGTCTACCCGACGATCCTTGCCACAGTGACAAGCCCCGTCCATGGTCGTACGCACCCTTTTCCGATGGGACTATCACCTCGCTGCCGCCTGTGTCACGTACGGGACATCACTCGCGCGACTTAACGGGTAGGGCGCCGTCCGGTCCCGCGCGCGGTCGCTCCTGCCCCGGCGTGCGGTCGCGGGACAACGCCCCCGCTCGCGAAGCGAGTTCACCTATCCGGACCGACCGCCTCCGCCCCTGTTGTGACGCTCTCGCGGATCACGCGAACCTCGTGGCATCGGCAGGCGCCCGCATGGCGCCGAGAGGAGACACATGCCCAGGTCGTTCAGCGGTGAGGAATTCCTTCAAGCACTCGCATCGGACACGGTCCGCGAGAAACCCGTGATCGTCGGGATGGTCAAGAAGTCCGAAGAGGCCACGGAGAGCGTCCAGTTCGCCCCCGGCACTACATGCAAGGACTGGACGACGATCCCAGTCAGCCTCATCGATCAGGTGGAGCTCCTGCGGCAGGTTCCCTGCGACGAACACTCGCACAGCCTCGTCCAGCTCACGCTCAAGGAGTCCGACTCTCCGGAGCACACCGTCCTGGCCACGCTGCTGTCCCACTACGCGCGCGCCGGCGCCGCTCCGGCTCCTTCGCCGTGCGGGACATCGGCGCACACCCAGCCCCCGCCGCAGGGCCCTCAGGCTCAGTCCCAGGCCCGGTCCCACGGCCCGGCGCCTCAAGGTCCAGGAGCCAGAGGTCCGGCGACGGCTCCCCTCACCTGGGGCGTCGCCCCGCAGGGCACACCGCCCCAGGCCACGCCCCGGGCCCAGGCCGAGTGCGTGGACGGCAGCTCGGCCTGTGTGAGCGACGGGTACGGGGGCTACACGTGCCTGGCGTGCTGCCACGGCTACTGGAACGACATCGGCCCCTGCCTCTACGGCAAGTGGTTCGGCTGCAACGGCACGAACTACAACGCGTACAACTGCTGGCCCATCGCCTGACCTCGCCCCTCCGCCGGGCGCGCGCGACGCCCGGCGGACGGACACGTCACCTGCGCCGCCACTCCTCGGCGAGCAGTTCGTAGGAGCGCACCCGGTCGGCGTGGCCGTGGGTGATGGTGGTGATGAGCAACTCGTCGGCGCCGGTGGCTTCTTGGAGCTGCTCCAGGAGATCCGCCACACGTTCGGGGGAACCGGTGAACTGCGTCTCGGTACGGTCCTGGACCAGTGCCCGGTCCGCGTCGGTCCAGTTGTGCCGGCGCGCTTCTTCCGGCGTGGGGTACTGGATGGCGCCCTCGGCCGTGCGGATGCTGCGGACCCAAGGGCCGTACCCCGCGGCGAGTTCGCGGGCGGTCTCGTCGTCCTCGGCGACGACGACGTCCGCCGAGACGCTGACATAGGGCTTGTCGAGTACGTCGGAGGGCTTGAACGCGGCGCGGTAGCCGTCCGCGGCCTCGAGAACCGTGCCCGGGCTCACGTGGTAGTTCGCGGCGAAGGGCAGGCCGCCCCGACCGGCGACGTCCGCGCTCTGGCCGCCGCTGCTGCCCAGGATCCACACCTGGATGTCGGCGCCCTCACCGGGGACCACATGCGCTTCGATGCCGTCATCGGAGCGGTACGTTCCCGCGAGCAGGGCCAGGATGTCGTCGACCTGCTCCCCGTAGTCCTGCGACTCGGCGTGCGGCTGCTGGAGCAGCCTCCGCTGGAGGGCGACACGGGGTGAGCCGAGCAGGTGCTCGTAGGAGAAGCGTGCCGGGATCCGCAGCCCGTTGGGGGCACGGCCGTCGACGACGGGGGTCGCGGTCGGCGGCGCGGCGGCGGGTGTTCCGGGCGGCTTGCCGCCCGAGCGGCCGAGCCCCAGGTCGAGGCGCCCGGGATGCAGCGCGTCGATCAGACCGAACTCCTCGACCGTGGAGAGAGCGGTGCGGTGCCCGAGTTGCACGGCCCCTGCCCCGAGCCGGATCGTCGAGGTCGCGGCGGCGGTCAGGGCGAGGACTACCGCGGGCGATGTGCCTGCCACGCCCGGGTTGAGGTGATGCTCGGCGAACCAGTAGCGGGCGTACCCGAATCGCTCGGTCTGCCGGGCCAGGTCGATGGAGTTGCGCAGCGCCGCGTCCGCGGTGGAGCCGGACGAGATCGGGACCAGGTCGAGGACGCCGAGAGGGATGGCTGACATGTGTGGTGATCCTCCTCAGTGCTCGGCCGACGCGGGCACGGGTGTGGGTACGGGGGTGGGCAGGGAGAGAGGCACCCCGGCGTCTGTGTCGGCGTCGGGATGAGCCAGGCCGAGGTGGTCGCGCAGGGTGGTGCCCTCGTACTCCGTGCGGAAGACGCCGCGTTCCTGGAGCAGCGGGACCACGGTGTCGGCGAAGGCGTCGAGGCCGCCGGGGGTGATGTGCGGGACGAGGATGAAGCCGTCGCTCGCGTCGGCCTGGACGAAGGAGTTGATCGTCTCGGCGACGGTGGCCGGGGAGCCGACGAAGGACTGACGGCTGCCGGTCTCGATGACGAGGTCACGGATGGACCACTTGTTCGCGGCGGCGAGCTCGCGCCACTCCCGCGCGGTGGCCAGCGGGTCGCGGTACATCCGCACCTGGGCGCGACCGCGGGCGATGGTGTGCTCGCCGACATCCGGATCGATCTCGGGCAGCGGGCCCTCCGGGTCGTACGCGGAGAGATCGCGGTTCCAGACGAACTCCAGGTGCTTGATCGCGGTGGCGCCGCTGACCTGCTTGCGTCGCACCTCCCGGGAGAGCTCCTCCGCCTCGGCGTCCGTGTCCCCGAGGACGAAGGTCGCAGCGGGCAGGATGAGGAGCTGGTCGTGGGTGCGGCCGTGGCGGGCCAGGCGGCCCTTGACGTCCGTGTAGAACGCCTGCCCTTCCTTGAGCGTGCTGTACCGGCTGAAGATCGCGTCCGCGCCCGCGGCAGCGAACTCACGTCCCTCCTCCGAGTCGCCGGCCTGGAAGATGACCGGCCGGCCCTGCGGACTGCGCGGAACGTTGAACTGCCCCTGGATGTCGAAGTGTTGCCCCTGATGGACGAAGGCGCCCGCCTGGGCGTCGCTCAGGAACGTGCCGGTGCCTTGGTCGGCGACGATCTCGTCCCCGCGCCAGGAGTCGAAGAGCTCGCCCGCAGTGCTGAGGAATTCCTTCGCCCTTGAGTACCGCTCCTCCTGCGGGAGGAACCCGCCGCGGCGGAAGTTCTCACCCGTGAAGGCGTCCCAGGAGGTGACGACGTTCCAGGCGGCGCGCCCGCCCGAGAGATGGTCGAGGCTGGCGAACTGGCGGGCCACTTCGTAAGGCTCGTTGAAGGTGGAGTTGATGGTGCCGGTCAGGCCGAGGTGTTCGGTGACGGCGGCGAGCGCGGTGAGCACGGTGAAGGTGTCGGGGCGTCCGACGACGTCCAAGTCGTAGATCTCCCCGCCCTGTTCGCGCAGCCGCAGCCCCTCGGCGAGGAACAGGAAGTCGAATTTCGCGCGCTCGGCGGTCCGTGCGAAGTGCGCGAAGGAGCTGAACTCGATATGACTCCCGGCCTCGGGGTCGCTCCATACGGTCGTGTTGTTGACGCCGGGGAAGTGCGCCGCGAGGTGAATCTGCTTGAGCGGCTTGTCCGGTGACTTGCTCATGTCGGGTTCCTTCCGGCTCAGGCGGAGGCGGCGTAGCGGCTGGCGGGGCGGGCGAGGCCGAGGTGGCCGCGCAGGGTGTCGGCTTCGTACGCGTGCCTGAAGGCGCCGCGGCGCTGGAGTTCGGGCACCAGGCCCCGGGTGATCGCCGGGAGGTCGTGGCCGACGACGGCGGGGCGCAGCCGGAACCCGGTGAGCCCGGCCTCCCGCAACTCAAGGAGCAGGTCGGCGAGTTGGGCGGGCGTGCCGGTGAACACCCGCGCGTCACTGGTGTACGGGTGACCCGCGAGGGCGTCCAGACGCTCCCGGCGGGCCGCGGCGGCGGCCGGGTCGTCGTCGAGGAACACGACCAGGTCGCCGAAGAGGTGCAGGGGCTCATCGCTTCGCCCGGCCGCGTCCTGTTCGCCGCGGACCGCGGCGACGACGGCGCGTGCGTGCCCGGCGTCGCGCGGGGTGACGTATCCGATGTCGGCGGAGCGGCCGAGGAGCCGGAACGGGGCCTCGGTCGGGCCCTCGTGGGCGAGTGCGCTGACGAGGGGCCTGCCCTGCGGCGGCCGGGGCGTGATCGAGGGGCCCTTGACGCTGAAGTGCTTGCCCTCGAAGTCGATGTAGTGCAGCTTGTCGCGGTCGATGAAGCGGCCGGTGGCGACGTCCCGGATCTCCGCGTCGTCCTCCCAGCTGTCCCAGAGCCTGCGCACGGCTTCGACGTAGTCGGCCACCTCGTCGAAGAGGTCGACGGTCAGCTCCCGTACGTCCGCTCTGCCCAGGTCCTCGACGCTCTCGAAGGCGGGAAGCGTACGGCGCCCGAAGTGCGCGGCCTCATTACGGCGCGCCGACACCTGTACGCGTACGCCCGCGCGGCCCGCGCTGACGTAGTCGAGTGTGGCGATCGCCTTGGAAATGTGGAAGGGCTCCGTGTGCGTGGCCACCACCGTCGGCACCAGGCCGATGTGGCTGGTCAGCGGGGCGACACGGGCGGCGATGAGAACGGCGTCGAGCCGCCCTCGTACCTGATCCGTGCGTCCGTCGGGCTCGGTGAAGTGCGTGGACTGGAGCCCGAGCCCGTCCTCGATCGTCACGAAGTCGAGCAGGCCGCGTTCTGCTTCGGTGACCAGGTCGGCCCAGTACCGGGCAGTGAGCAACTCCCCTGGACGGGCCACCGGTTCGCGCCAGGCGGCCGGGTGCCAGCCCGCGCCGTCGAGCGCGACAGCGAGGTGCAGCGCGGCGGCGGGAGCGGAGGAATGCGAAGAATGGGGCAACGAAGGTGATGACGACACGAAAGGTGTGCCTTCCTGATCGACCGTACGACCGTGCGAGAACACCGGCCCCTCGGCTCCGAGGGTGCGGCGGCGGGGTAACGGGTCAGGAACGACAGAGCGCGCCGGCGACACGCTGCAGATCGATGTGCGGCCGGGAGTACAGATGCACCTGGCGGCTCGGCGCGATCACCATGACGCGTGGAACGGACGCGAACGGCACCGGCGACAGGGGCGGCACAGCTGACACAGGTGGCACGTCCGTCACCTCCACCTTTCCGGCCCGGCGGGCCTGGGGCCTCGCCGGTCTCGCGCTTGCGGGACCCTGGACGGGCACCGCCTGGTCCTCACCTGGAGCACCCCGCCGCGTAGGAGGGTTGCCGGTCAGCAAGCCAGGGCTTGACGCTGACACTCGTAACCTGCTCGGGACGTTACGTGAGGTCGTAGCGGTGCGCAATGCCCGTGGATCATGGGCGTTCTCACATCGCCGACCGTGCCTCGTCGTCCGTCTCCGTCAGCCTCAACCACCGGGCCGCTCCTTCTGTTCCGGGTCCGGGCCTTCTTCTGTTCCGGGTGCGGCCTTCTTGACGGAGCCGGGCACCCGGACTCAGACTTCCGGGGACGGTCACGATTGTCAGCGCCCGCCCGGCAGGGTTCCTGCCCGAGCGGGTCATCGGCCCCGGCCCGCTGACGGGCAACCCTTCCTCCGCGACGGGGTGCCCCGGGTGACGACCGGGTCCCGCCGTGGCGGCGGGGCAAGCGCGGCCCCGGATACAACGGGCCTCGACGGCAGGGCTGGTGGACATGTCCAGGGCGGTCGGTGAGAGGAACAGCATCCCGCGGCCTCTCCTGTCCGCGCCCCGGCCCCGCCCTCGCGTCCTGACCAGACGCCTGCACATCGACCTGCTGCGCGTGTGCAGCGCCTCGGTTCCAGCTGTCTGACGTCCGCACAGCGTCCACGCACCAGTGACGCCTCCGGGACAAGAAGCCTCATCACTGCGGCCCTCTGCGGCCACGGATCCCCCTCTCCCCCCGCTGTGCCACCGGCCCGCGCGCGCCGCCGGTCGGTGCCCTTCCCCTCCCTGGAGAGCCATGCCCGAGATCACGTCGCACCGTTCCCGCACTGTTTCCCGCCCGGCTTCCCCCGCGGATTCATGCTCCCCGCGCGACACCGGCCCAAGCGGTGTCCGCCCACGCGATGCCGGACCACGCGGCACCTGTCCCACGCCGATCCGCAGCCGCATCGGCGACGACCTCGCAGGCGGCTTCTACCCGGCACCCCACCGCTACCACCTGTATCTCTCGGCGGAATGTCCGGACTCCTTGCGCGTCTCGATCACCCTCGACCTGCTCGGTCTCAGGGACTCGGTCACCACCACCCTCCTGGCGCCGCACGCCACCGCGGCGCTCGACTCCCTGCACCGCTATTACGAGGCCACCGAGCACCACTTCGAAGGGCCGCTGACCGTTCCGGCCCTGTGCGACCGGTGGAGCGGGCACGTCGTCAGCAACCACACGCCCGACATCCTGCGCGACCTGGCCTGCCGCCTTGCCGCACACGGCAGTGGCCCGCTGCCCGTCCTGCGCCGACCGGCCCTGGCAGCACGGATCGACACCTGGCACGAGCTGCTCGCCGGGCCGCTCGCCCCCGCGACGCTGGACCGGCTCGACTGCCGTCTTGCCTCCCACTCCTACCTCGTGGGCGACGAACTCACCGCGGCGGACGTGGACTTGTGGGCGACGCTCGTCCACCTCACCCCGGACGCGGCCGAGGCGACCCGGTCCCGTCCCCACGTGCGCGCCTATGTGCGCCGCCTGCACGACCACCCGGCCTTCCACGCCAATCGCCCTCGGTCCGGCGGGACGGAACGGTGGTCGGACACGACCGCCGACGATCCGAAATCTCTTTCCCAGGCCTAGGGCCCCTGTGCCAGGGTCAGCCCGTGAACGATTCCCGACGCGAACTGCTGCGCCGGCAGTTCGACCTGACGTGGTCCCTCTTCGAGTACCACCTGGAGCGCCTCGAGCCCGAGGACTTCCTGTGGGAGCCCGCGCCGCTCTGCTGGACGGTGCGGCCCGACGGTGACGGAGGGTGGGTGGCGGACTTCGCGGAGACCGAGCCGGATCCCGTCCCGATTCCCACCATCGGCTGGATCAGCTGGCACATCGGCTGGTGGTGGGGCGTCACGATCGATCACGCGCGGGGACGGGTGCCGCGGGAGCGGACCGGGATCACCTGGCCGGGCAGCGGCAAGGCGGCCGTCGACTGGCTACGTGACCTGCGCACGGAGTGGCTGTCGGTGCTCGACCGGCTCGACGACACGGATCTGGACGCCACTGCCCCGTTCCCCTGGCAGAACGACCCCGAACACACCGTTGCCCACATGCTCGCCTGGGTGAACTCCGAGCTGATGAAGAACGCCACGGAGATCGGCCAGCTCCGCATGCTGCGCGCGGCGCGGTAGAAACGGCGGCGGGTCAGGCACGGCCGCAGCACGGGTGCCGCGGCCGTGTCTGGAGATCACCAGATCCTGACGCGCTCCGCGCGGTCCAGCCAGAGCCCGTCGCCCTCTGCCGTCGCGAAGGCCTCGTGGAACTCTTCGAGGTTGCGGACGATGTTGGCCCGGAACTCGGGCGGCGAGTGCGGGTCGATGGTGAGGTACTGCTGCTCCTGCTCCTTGCGGCGCTTGGTACGCCAGCAGTAGGCCCAGTTCATGAAGAGCCGCTGGGAGCCGGTCAGGCCATCCTTCTCGGGCATCGCCGCGCCGTCGAGCGCGATGCGGTAAGCCGTGTGCCCGATGGTCAGGCCGCCCAGGTCGCCGATGTTCTCGCCCACCGTCAGCGAGCCGTTGACGGACTCGTCGGGGAGGTTGCGCGGCGAGAAGGCGTCGTACTGCTTCACCAGCGCCTTCGACTTGGCCTCGAACGCGGTCTTGTCGGCCGCGGTCCACCAGTCGTTGAGGTTGCCCGCGCCGTCGTACTGCGCGCCCTGGTCGTCGAACCCGTGGCCGATCTCGTGGCCGATGACCGAGCCGATGCCGCCGTAGTTCTCGGCCGGGTCGGCGTCGGGCGAGAAGAACGGCTTCTGCAGGATGCCCGCGGGGAAGCAGATCTCGTTCGTGCCCGGGTTGTAGTACGCGTTGACCGTCTGCGGCAGCATGAACCACTCGTCGCGGTCGACCGGCGCGCCGATCTTGGCGAGCTGCCGGTCGGACTCGAAGGCGTCCGCCGCGTGCGCGTTG
Source organism: Streptomyces sp. NPDC056486 (assembly GCF_042795295.1). Classification (NCBI taxonomy): domain Bacteria; kingdom Bacillati; phylum Actinomycetota; class Actinomycetes; order Kitasatosporales; family Streptomycetaceae; genus Streptomyces; species Streptomyces sp. NPDC056486. The sequence continues at coordinate 2,932 of NZ_JBHTSF010000209.1, read as the reverse complement.
CCGAGCAGGTCGTCGCCGGAGACCTCGAGGTCCGAGTAGTCGCGGAAGGTGTCCGGGTAGCCGATCTTGGGACGGAACGTGGCGAGCTTCTCGTACGCGCGCTCCTTCGTCTCGTCCGTCATCCAGTCGAGGCGGGCGATCGACTGGCGGTAGGCCTCCAGGAGGTTGCCCACGAGGTCGTCCATGATCGCCTTGGAGCTCGGCGGGAAGTGCCGCGCCACGTACTCCTTGCCGACGGCCTCGCCGATGGAGCCCTCGACGAAGGCGACCGCCCGCTTCCACCGGGCGCGCAGCTCCGGGGTGCCGTTGAGGGTGCGGCCGTAGAACTCGAAGTTCTTCTCCACGAACGCGTCGGTGAGGTAGGGCGCGCAGGAGCGAAGCACCCGGACCAGTGCCCAGTCACGCCACTGCTCGATCGGCACCTCGGCGAGGGCCGTCGACAGGTGGGCGAGGTAGGACGGCTGGCGGACGCACGTCTCGGCGATGGTGGCGTCCGAGCCGCCGAGCCCCTCGACATAGCCGCGCCAGTCGAACTCCGGCGCCAGGGCGGTCAGTTCGTCCAGGGTGGTGAGGTTGTAGGTCTTCTGTACGTCACGCGTCTCGGCCCGCTCCCAGTGCCCTGCGGCGAGACGGGTCTCAAGCGCGAGAACCGTCTTCGCGGCATCTGCGGGCGAGGCGTGCTGCCCGAGCGTGAGCAGGTCGGTGAGGTAGGTGACGTACTTCTCGCGGATCTCGGCGAACTTCTCGTCGCGGTAGTACGACTCGTCGGGCAGGCCGAGTCCGCCCTGGAGGACGTTGAAGAGGTAGCGGTCGGAGTTGCGGTCGTCCGAGTCGATGTAGGAGCCGAACAGACCGGATCCTCCGATCCGCTCGAAGCGGCCGAGGAACGCCGCGAGCTCCCGGTTGTCCCGCAGCCCCGCGACGGCGTCGATCAAGGGCTGTGCGGGGGCGAGCCCGCGGGCGGCGATCGCCTCCTCGTCCATGAACGAGGCGTACAGCGTGGCGATCTTGCGCGCGTCATCCGATCCTGCGCCGTCCGACGCCAGCTCCTGGATGATCACCTTCACTTGTTCCTCGGCCGTGTCGACCAACTGCACAAAGGGGCCCCAGCTGGAGCGATCGTCGGGGATCGCCTCGGTCTCCAGCCAGTGACCGTTGACGTGGCCGAACAGGTCGTCCTGCGGCCGGATCTCAGGGTTCATGCCCGCGCGGGCGTCATCCAGCATGCTCATTCACGCACCCTACGCGGACACCGCGCCCGAGCACGATCGGCTTGTCACCGCCGACCCCGGCGTCGGGGCGGCCCTGGCTCGGCATGAACGACTGGATGAAAGCGGTGCACGTCTCGTTGATGAGGCGCTGCGACTCGGCGGCGATGGTGCCGAGGACGAGCGAGGACTTCCCGGAGCCCGAGGCTCCGGTGAAGACGGTGAGCCGCCGCTTGGGGATGTCGAGCGAGACGTCGCGCAAGTTGTTCTCGCGAGCGCCTCGCACCTGAATCACGTCGTGGGCGTCGGCGGGGGTGACCGCCACTGACCGCTCCTTGGCCTGAACCGGGCGGAAGGAAAAGCGTACACCGTACCCAGTATTCACCCGGCATGAATTCCTGACGTCAATTGCCTCCCGAGAGGCGTCAGTTGGTATGGACATGACTGCCGGGCCGCTCTTATGCTCCGCCTGAACTCATCGTGAGAGCGCTCTCATCACCCTGTTCCTCCCCACCCCGATGGAACGACAGAAAGGGCACTGCCATGAGACGCAGAACCGGAGTGCGCATCGCCTTCTCCTCCTTGCTCCTGGTCGGCACCTGGGCAAGCGCCTCGCTCACCTCCACCGCGGGCGCCGCCCCCGCACCCACCGCTCCCCCGGCCTCCGCGGGCATGCTCACCGCCCTGCAGAACGACCTCGGGCTCACCGCGAGCCAGGCGCGCGACCGCCTCGCCTCCGAGAAGAGCGCGATACGCGTCGACCGCGCGGCACAGCGGACCGCCGGATCGACGTACGCCGGATCCTGGTACGACGCGGACACCGGAAAGCTGACCGTCGCCACCACCAGCGCGGGCAAGACGGAGGCCCTGCGTGAGGCCGGCGCCACCGTCCGCGTGGTCCGCCACAGCGCGAAGGAACTGGACGCCGCCAAAGCCCGGATCGACGCACTGTCCGCGCCCAAGGGCGTCAGCAGCTGGCACGTGGCGCCGCGCAGCAACAAGATCGTGGTGAACGTCGTCGCAGCTCAGAAGAACGACAACGATGTCCAACGCTTCGTCGACCGGGCCCGGCAGGCGGGCCCGGTGCAGGTCGAGACGGTCGGCAAGGCACCGAGCACCTTCGCCGCGGGGACCGTGGGCGGCGACCCGTACTACACCGGCAACGTCCGCTGTTCCATCGGCTTCTCGGTGCACGGAGGGTTCGTCACCGCGGGCCACTGCGGGCAGACGGGAGCCGCGGTGCGCGGCTGGGACAATTCGAACATCGGCAACTTCCAGGGCTCTTCGTTCCCCGACAACGACTACGCGTACGTCAGCGTGGGCAACGGCTGGTGGACCGTCCCGGTGGTCCTCGGCTGGGGCACCGTCTCCGACCAGTTGGTCCGCGGCTCGTCCGAGGCACCGATCGGCGCCTCGATCTGCCGCTCCGGCTCCACCACGCACTGGCACTGCGGCAAGGTGCTCGCCAAGAACGAGACCGTGAACTACAGCCAGGGCGCCGTCCACCAGATGACCAAGACCAGCGTGTGCGCCGAAGGAGGCGACTCCGGCGGCTCGTTCATCAGCGGTGACCAGGCCCAGGGCGTGACCTCCGGCGGCTGGGGCAACTGCAGCAGCGGCGGTGAGACCTGGTACCAGCCGATCAACGAGATCCTGAACCGTTACGGTCTCACCCTGCACACCGCCTGACGGCGAGACAGCGGCGTACGCGCCGGGCCCGCGGG
>NZ_JBHTSF010000208.1:0-13389 GCF_042795295.1 Streptomyces sp. NPDC056486 | reverse complement strand
TTTCTGACGAAATTTCACGCCCCGGAATTTGTCTGACGACAAATTCGTTTTAGGTTTATGCCGGGCCGCTGACGCGGCCCTTGGTTTGGCGTTGGATTTTTCTGACGAAAAATCTGGGTTGTTTTGTTGGTGGTTTATGCTTGGCCCGCTGGCGCGGCCTTTTCTGGATTGTTTTTGTTGGGTGGGTGTCATGTTTGTTGTGGGGGTGGGCTGTTGGTTCGCCTGGCGGCTCACCTTTCTTCTTCTATTCTAGGGTTTTGTTTGTTGGTTTTCATTTCTTTGGTTGCGCCTGACGGCGGGGGGTTTTCTCTGTGTTTATGGGTTTTGTGGGTGGGGTGCGTGTGGTTCGTTGTGTGGTGTGGGGGCGCCTGGCGGCGCTGGGATGTTGGGGTTTTCCTCCTGTCTGTTTGTGGGGTGACTAGAATCGAGCCCGCTTTGGGGGAGGTTGTGTGACGTATCGTCTGCTGACTTCGGATATCCCGCTTGGGCCCTTCGAGGGGGCTCTTGTCACTGTCTGGGCTGTGCCTGGTGGCCGAGGACGGCTGCATGGGCGGGCTTCGTGTTCCTATCTGCATTCTTCGCGGGTGGTTGAGCAGCAAGTGCCCTTGGGTGCCTCGTCGTTAGAGCGGATGTGTCCTGCGTGTGCTTCGTCTGGGTTGTGGGCGCGGCCTGGGACGGGACTGGGCATCTTTGTTGAGGCTCTGACTGGGCTGGGGTTGCTGTACGAGCTGGAGGCCTACGTCGAGGCGGACGAGGACGAGTACGGGGGTGTTGAGGTTGCGCAGGCAGCCTCTGTTCTCGGTGTTGGTGCTGGCTCAGGTACTGGTTCTGAAGGGGACGAGGAGGACTGGGACTCCGTGCGGGAGGCGCGGGGTGTCCGGGAGGCTGTCTTCTCGTCCTGGTTGGACGCTCTGACGAGCTTGGAGCGGGTGCATCAGACGCTGGGGTTGTTTCCCTGGCTGGTGCCGTGGGCGTCGGCGCGGGTGGAGCTGAAGGCTCGGCGGTGTGAGGAGCTTCGGGGCCAGGCCTCGCAGTTGGTGGACGTCCCGTCGCTGGTGTTGGCGGCGGCCGTGTCTGTCATGGAGAAGCCGGTGTTGCCCTCTGGTGATCCGGGGTTCGCTGCTTTGGGTTCTGCTGAGGCTGTCGAGTCGGCGTTGCAGAGGTTGTGGGAGCGGTGGCAGGGCGTGGTGGGGCGTGGCTGGGATCATCCGCGCGAGAGCGGCTACGTAGCCCATTACGTGGTGGATGAGATGGGGCGGCGGCGTAAGGGGCGCGATGAGCTGCTGGAGCGTTGCGGGCGGTTGCTTGGGGAGTGGAGTGCTGGTGACACGGGTCCTGGCTGAGGGCTGGTCGCAGCATGAGGAGCGCGGCTCGTTCTTTGATCGGGTCAGTGAGTGGGAGCGGGGTGTTCTGGCTGCGTTCGCCGTGTCGGTCGACTGGGATAAGTCGGGGCAGTTGGCGTTGCGGGTGCGGGTGCCGGAGGTGGTCGCGGCCCGCCTGCTGTCCGGGCGGTGGGGTGTTGGTCTGTCCTATGCCGAGGAGGGCGGGGAAGGTGCGGTGCGGGTGGTGAGGCCGCGCTCGGGTGAGGGTGTGGTGCCGGGGGTGTTCGATGACACGCCTGTCAGTGGGCGGCGTCTGGTGACAGGTGAGCATCTGCGGGCGCTGCGCAGCACGGTGCGGGATGCGGAGCAGTTGTATGTCGTGGCGGGGCTGGGTTCGGGGGGGGGGAGGTCGTGGCGCTGAGTGTGCTGGAGGAGCGCTGTGCTGCGGGGTGGCGGGGGATCATTCTCGCGGCGGCAAGTGATCTTCCCGAGGAGTTGTTCGCCGGTCAGGAGCAGGAGGGTCCTGTGTGGGCTTCTCCTGTGCACGATCCGGGCGCGGAGGGGTTCCGGGTGGAGCCTGGGCGTGGCGGAGGGCGAGCGGGCCTTGGTGCGGCTGTGTGAGGGGCGTGGGGATGTGGGGCAGGCGTTGCGCTCGCTGACGCTCGCGCGGTCGGTGGTGGACTTGCGTGAGCTGGAGCCGCGGGGCTGCGGGGAGAGCGGCCGTCCTCGGTATCCCTTCGGGTCGGCGGTGTGGCATGGGCTGCTGGCGATGGAGCAGCTGGATCTGGAGCCGTTCGAGGGGTCGGAGGGTGATTGGCCTGGATCTGATCTGCCGCTGGGCGTCTTGGCGTCGGTGCAGGCGTACACCACGGATGGGTCGGGGCGGTATCAGGGCCGGGCCCACTCCCCCGGGTGTGCGCATCGGCGTCCGCAGTACGGGGTGGACCGTCACGACGAGCTCGTGACGGTCTCTCAGCTGCTGGGCAACGAGAAGTTCGATCCCTGCAGCAAGTGCGGGGGTTATGCGGTGCGGCGGTTGAGCGACGATCAGGTCGCCTACTACCGGGCCGCGCATCGTGTGCACGCGCTCGCTCCGAAGGTCCGGTTTGCCGTGGAGGGCAGAGGCCGGCAGGAAGAGGTGGGCAAGCTGGTCGAGGCGCTCGAGGAGTTCGCTGAGCTGGATCCGTCGGCCACGGAGGCGAGGCGCGGTTCGTCTCCCGATCTGAGCTGCGGCAGTGGCAGCGGGTGGTGCGCGGCATGCAGGGAGCGCTGGCGCGGTCGGCGTCTACTGAAGGGTGCGGGCCGGGGCGTCCTGTGGGGCGGGGTGTGCGTGGTTAGAGGTGGTCGCGGGTGAGTACGGGGTTCCAGGCGAACCAGTCCAGTTCGTCGGCTCCCAGCTCGTAGGGGGCGCTCAGCAGGGCGCGCTCGGCCTCGGGCAGGTCGGTGTGGACGACGGGGGGTGCCTTGTCCAGCCACTGGGTGAAGTCGAGGTCGTAGCGGGTCTTGAGGCGTTCGGTGAAGGCGGCGTCCTGGCCGCGCAGCCGGGTCATGGCGGCGTGTACGCGGGGTTCCCAGGCGGGCATGCCGAAGTGGTCCTCGGCGCCCAGGAGGCCGTTGAGCGCGGCCAGGGTGCAGAACTCCTCGTCGGTGAACCTGCGCTGAAAGCCCATCAGGCCGTTGATCATCCTCTTCGTGTGCTTGTCGAGCTCGCCGAGGACGCCGTATCCGAACTGCTTGAGAGTGCGGGAGGTGCCGGGCCAGACGAGGTGGCGGTCGAGAAGGCGGTCTTCGAGTTCCAGCAGGGCGTAGGGCTTGTTGCTGGTCACGGCTTCCAGGGCCTGGTGGTAGACCCAGGTGTTGCGGGCGAACATCACGCCGTCGTGGAGCTGGTTGCGGCGGCCGCGTGCACCGGCGTGTGCGTCCTCGATGGGCCCGTTGCGCCACACGAGCTGGGTGATCCCGACCGCGGCAGCGTTGGCCAGGTTCCCGGCCTGAGTGCTTACGCCCAGGCGCTGCAGGACCTCCGTGGTGTGCGTGATCGTGGCTTCGTGGTCGAACTCCCCCACCGTCTCCCCCTTGTTGCTGTCTGCCTGCTTCGTTCACGGTCCATCATGGCGAAGCCAGTACGCGCCGGGGCTGCTTTGTAGCGGGCGAGAGGACGGATTCAAGGGGGGCGCAGTCGCGTGGGCACGTGTTGCTCGCTGCGGGACAGGCGGGCTGGTCGTCATGGGCAACGACCAGCCCGCCGTCCGCGGACTCCCCGGTGTCTGTGTCGCCGGCCCCCTTGAAACCGGGCGATGTTGCCGGCACACGCCGCGGCGGGATGGCAGGGCGCGCGTGCGGCAGCTGATCCGTACATTCCCCATCCTGTCGCCGCATCTGCCTTCATACCGAAGACGCCATCCCGCGCTCGCGCCTTCGAATCCTCACCACAGTGCGTGGCGGCCGTCCGGCTCGGCCCTTGAGGAGGGCTCTCTCTGCTGGTGGGCTCATCGGCACCGGTCATGTGGTGGAGCCTCAAAACGACCGGCGAGGTCGCATCGGAACAACTCCCGCTCCAGTTGGCGCAGCCAGCGCACTGCCAAAGAGGTTTGCGCTGATGGTGCCGGGGCCGTGCCGTGGTGGCGCTCGTGTACGCGTTGCAGAGCAGCCGGGCAGAGCACGGAGCTTTTCAGCGACAGCACATAGGGGTGGGATATGACGGCCATGCAGTCTCCGGTCGGCGCGGGGCGATGGCCTGACGACCGGGACACAGCCGCTACGACAGTTCGTCTGCGGGAGGCTTCGAGAGCCCTGCGCGTCCATCTGGACACGTTGCCCGCGGAGTTCCACTTCGACGGGCCGGGAGACCAGTTTCTGGCCGAGTCTGCCTTCCCCTTCGCGCGGTGGCGTTTTGGCTGTGCGGCCTCGCTGCTCGGTTCGGGTATCGGCGGCACCGTGGTGGGAGCGCTGGCCAGGAGCCTGTTCGACGACGGGCTGCGATGGCAGTGGATCGGACAGTCGCCGGCCGAACGGCGTCCTACGCTGCTGTCGGGCATGCTCCTGGAACGCGACCGGATCTGCGGCTACCTGGAAGAGCACGATGTCAGCTGCCCGAACCTGCCCCGGTGGTTCGTGCCCCTGCCCGGTGTCACCGACCTGACAGGAAGCTCGCTGGACTGGCTGTCGGCTCCCGATCCGCCCGGCGCCGAAGAACTCCTGGACGCATACCTGGCCTCCTCCCCCGCCGCGCCCGACCCGGCGAAGCTGACCGGAGGCCGTGTGCAGGACCTCCTGGACACGGCGCGCGGCATGCTGGCGGTGTCAGGGCTGCGGGGCGCAGTGATGGTCCTGGCCCACGCCGGCCACGGGAACCTGCTGGGGATGCAGAGCAGTGTCACCGCGGACGGAGTGCCCGGCCATGATCTGCGGGCCGATCACGAGGCGCTCTTCATGCATGTCGCCGCTGTCGGGGTGACGGTCACGCTGCTGGGCGTCTGCTGTGCAGTGCCGGAGAGCTGGCCTGCCGAGGTGGACCAGGCAGGATTTCTGGGCACCGCGGTGCGGCTGACGCAGGAGGTGGTCCAGGCGGCGAACGCGGTCCACGGGCTGGGTCACGCGCAGCCCGCATCGGCTCCCGTGAAGGTCAGGCAGCCCCGCCGGCCATCACGGCTGCGGCCCGGGGTCCTCGTCGCGGCCGATGATGTGCTGCCCGATATTGCCAGTGCGGACATCGTCATTGCGGCGGCCAAGGAGTATGAGGCCACGGTCGGCAGCTGGTGCCCCGACCCCTGGGCGCACGGCGATCCCAAGCTGGCCAGCATCCTCGCCCAGGCCGGAGCCCGCTCCGCCTTCGACACCATGATGTCCACCTACGACCAGCACGGCGCCGTGAGCGCCGTGTTCGGCGCCCGCATGCTGCTGGAGGAGGCCGCGCGGTTCACCTGGCTCACAGCCGACCCCGAGGACGGGACGTTCCTGGAGCGCTCCAAACGCTACTTCGACGAGTTCCGCGCGCGGAAGAAGAAGACCATCGCGCTGTTCTCCGGGAACGGGGTGGGCCTGCGGGCCGCGCGACAGCTCCTCGAACTGCCGGACAACGTCGTCGAAGGCCCGCAGGACATCGCCAAGGGGCGCCGACAGCTGCCGCCGATCGACCAGATGCTCCTGGAAATGGGGGCGCCCTACCCGGAACCGGGCTGGCTGCCGGTGGCCTACTCACTGCTGAGCCAGGTCACCCACAGCACGCCCCTCGGGCTGACGCGCATGTCCCGCTTCCTCGACGGCACCCTGCACGCCCATGAGCCCTCCCCGGAGATGCTGGCACTGGCTCTGGACACCGCGTGCCTGGCCAGCGCCCGGCTGCTGGGGACGTCCGGGGTTCTTCTGGACCACGGCAGCCAGACCTCGCAGGACTACGCGCTGGAACTCGTCGGCCGCGCCCACGCGGTGCACGAAGCGGCGCGTCTGGTGCACTGGCTCGACTAACACACCAGGGCCGTGGCCTGTCCACGGATTTGCGACGTTCGTCTTCACCAATGCGAGAGGCACCCGGACTCGCTGCGGTGCACGGTGCGTTGCGGGTGGTTTGCGCCCGAGGCAATGACGTTCGGGTGGGGCGCGGGTTATCTGGTGAGGGGTTCACCGGCGCAGCGCTTGTCGACGGCTGCCCGCATACGCTGGTGGGTTGCCGTGTTCGGCCGAATGTAATGAGAGCACTGCGGCGCGACGACTGCGTTCAACGTCTGGCTGATATCGGCAGGTTGTAACCCATCGTTGTCGGCTCTGGTTTCTTCTTCCAGGTGCTGAGTGAGGTTTCTCAGCGCCCGGTGCTGCAGCACTTTCACGGCACCCTCGGTTCGGTCCATCACGTGGGCGCTCTCTGCGACGGTCATGCCCTGGAGAAACCGGAGCACGATGCACTCGTACTGGGCCCGGTTGAGGGACTGCAGGGCGTTCAGGAGTGTGTCGATGTCCAGCGGCGCGTCATCGGCGGGCCCGTGAGACACGGCGTCGATGAGTGTGGTGACGGCATCGTGGCGGTCGTCGGTGCGCAGCCAGGCTTCCTCGGGCTCGTCGGTGACGAAGGTGCGGGCGGTGGCCATGAGCCACGTCTTGGGATCACCATGGGCTTCTCGGTGGGCCAGGGCGTAACGGAAAGTCTTGCTGGTGAGGTCCTCGGCGGCCGTACCGGTGCCGGTGAGCATCACGATGTAGCGGTAGACCACCTCCACGTAGCGGTCGTAGACCTGCTCGCAGGGTGCGGCAACGGTGTCCGCACCCGGGTGCGCGTCGGTATCTGTAGTGGTCTGCGGCATGGGCTGGTCGCCGCCGTCCGTCAGCGCCAGGGGCTGGTCGGTGAGCAGGGCGCGCAGGTCGCGGCGGGCGTGGACGAGGTGGGCCCGCACGGTGCTGGGGGCGATGGCCAGGGTGGTGGCGATCTCGTCGGTGGTGAAGTCCTGGAGGTAGTAGGCGACCACAATGCGGCGCCTCACGGGCGGCAGCATGCGCAGTGCGTCCACCAGGGTGTTCCTGAGGACGACGGCATCGCCGGGCTCGGCCTCGGTGAGAGTGACGTCGTCGAGGAAGGTGTGGGTGAGGATGGTGCGGGTCATCCGGCGGGCCTGGTCCTGGAGCTTGTGCCGCAGCGTCCTGGCGCCGTACGCGACGGGCTGGCGGATGGTGTCCCAGCGGGTGTACAGGTCGATGAAGGTGTCGTGGACGACGTCCTGGGCGCGGTCTGGGCTGGCGGTGTAGCTGAGGGCGTAGGCGAGGTAGCGGGTGTAGGTGCGGTGGTAGAAGTCGGCGAAGTCGTCGTCGGTCCCGACGGCCCGGGGGCCGGGCTCCGTGGCGGAGCCCGGCCCGGGGGTCGGATGTTCGGCTCGTGTGGTCACATCAAGTCCCGGTCCGTGGCAGTGATGTTCGGTGCGCGGGAGGGCGTGTGCAGGCCCTTGGCGTCCTGGGCGGAGTTCAGGGTGACGAGCGTGTTGGTCACCAGCATGATCAGCGTGACGATCACGGCGCAGAAGGCGATGCGCTCGCTGATGTTCCAGCGCTGCCAGAACCAGGACGGAGTCGTCTTGCGGATCTTGACGGCGCAACGGTGTGCGTAGCGGCTGCCGATGGCGACGGAGGCGGCGGGGATGGCCATCAGCGCAATGAGCGCGATGGTCAGGCCGGCGGCGGAGCCCAGGATCCAGCCCCCGGCAATGACCCAGGTAAGGGTTGCGGCCAGGACATCGAGGGTCAGTCCGGCCACGAGATAGCCGCGGCGGCGGGAGACCCGCCACACCGCCCAGGCGGGGTGGTGGCCGTCCTCGACCGCGTGGCGCAGTTCGTCGGAACGGCTGTAGACCCAGTCGCGGTTGCTCCCCTCGATGAGGGCGGTGACGCCGTGGCGGGTGATCTCGACGCAGATGTGGCGGTCCGCGTCGACGGCGTCGACGGTGAGCTGGGTGAGCTCGACGGCGGCGGTGGTGGGCACGGTGCGGCGGATCTCGGGGTCGTCGAGGAGACCGTCGAGGGTGTGGGCGCCGTTGACGTGGACAGTACGGCGCGTTCTGGTGCCCTGCTGGCGGGGGATCCGGTAGTCGGTGCTCAAGTTGATCTTCTGCGCGGGGAATTCCTGGCGCATGGTGTGGAGCATCTCGTCGACGCCGACGCGGGTGATCTTCCGGGGGCGCAGCTCGGGGTCGTCGGAGTAGGGAAAGGTCGTCATCGCTCTTCTCGTTTTGTGTGGACCGGGTCCTGCAGCCCCCTGGGGGGCTGCAGGCCGGTTACCTGTTGGAATGACGACCGGTCGCGCTCCGGCCAGAACACAGTGGTCGCCACAGAACAGAATGGCGTCACCGGAACCTGCCCGTCTAGAGAGTCCCGGGTTTTAAACAGTAGGTCGGATGTTTTCCGCACCCCGTGATCATTTTGACTGAAAGTCATTCTCTGCCGTGAGCCCGTCAGTTGCCCGAGAAGCGGGTGCGGTAGCACATCGCTTGCAGCCGTGGTGCATATATGCAGGTGTCAGAGGTGACGAGTACCCACTGCCGCAACTCTTCGCGATATGCGCACACTTGAGCGATTCACCGTGCCGATCTCTTCCGGGTGCCGCACCCTGGAACGGGAGTTGACATGTCCTCACGCATTTCCGACCGCCGCGTCCGACCGGCCGGTCTGCAGAAACGAATCAGCACCACTGCGGGACCCCTTCCCCTCACGATCCTGTCGGGATCTCCCCCTGCCGTTCTCGCCATCGAGCCGCAGCATTACGGGATCAGAGAATTAATTTCCTACCCCGTAATGCTCTTCGAACGGTGCTGGGAGTCCAGATTCAAGGAAAGGCATAAGCGTTTTCGAGTTCCCCTCTCTTTCTGCTTTATCGTGTGACCTGTGGTCCGGGTCCTTCTGAAGCCGCTCCCCCGGGCACCCGCCGCTAGGGGCGGGGCCCCGCCACCGACTGGAACGGGACTGGACTGGACTCACATGCTCTTCGGCCGGTCGCAGATACACACGATGCGCCTGGGACAGCAGCAGCTTCAACGAACCGGCGATGGGCCTGCCGACAACAGGGGATCACCACCCCGTTCAACTCCGGTGTCAACGAGGGCCGGATCACGGATCTGAAGCTCCAGAAACGGATCAGGACTGACCGTGCCGGGGGCCACTCCTGCGCCACCGCGTCATCCTCATGACCGGACTCCGGCGCCGCTGCCTGTGACACTCCGTCACGGGTAGCGGGTGACGGCGAGCGCGGCGACCTCGTGCGGAATGTGTCCCCACACCCGAAGGCGATGGGGATGGAGCGAGTGTGGGCGGCGGCGCGTTCGACACGGTGAAAGTCTCAACTGTCCGGCGCCCTACTGCCCAACCGTCCATCCTGGACGCATGGTTTCCACCGATCCGGCCGGAACGAACGAGCCGCCGACCATCACGGCGGTGACACGACGTGACATCTTCACGTACCTGCGCGGGATATCGCGCCCCTGGTGGGGCGAACTGGACGAGGTCACGTTCCTGGAGGGCCTCTACGACCTGGACCGACCTCCAGTCGGCAACAGCCAGCTTCCGACTGTCCGCGCCGATATCCAGCAGCACCGGTTCAACAACCCAGACCTGCCCGACGACTGGATCTTCGAGGACTCCCGCTTGGAGCTCTCCCACGGACCGGACCAGGTACTGCTCACCTTTCTGGCACGGATGGTCCAGCCAGAAGTGGCGGCCGACGTCGAGGAGGCAATAAAGCACGTCGAGAAACTGAACCTGGTTCTGGCGCCGGACGGATGGGCTCTGCGTCCGCACGAGTGGCTCTCGGGCCGCCCTCTGTATAAGCCGGTACGAGTGCCGCCTAGTGGCCCGTTGGTCCCGCTGCCGCTGGAGGACGAGGACACGGGCAAGCTCGACCTGGTCCTCGGCCAGACCTTCAGCCTCCTGGACTGCGCCGGCGAGGAGACCGCACGCGACCTGCTCCGCACCGCGGTCCTGACCCTCCGCCGTGACGGCGGCTTCTTCCATCCCATACCTGGTGACCATTGGACGGATGCCACCTACGAGGCGGTCCTGACGGTGGAGCGCGAGCTTCTGCCCACCTGCACCCCGGAAGCGAAGGAGGTGGTCTGGCGGACGCTGCAGTCCGTGCTCATCCAGCTCGGGCGCATCGACGTCCAAGACCTTGTGATCGAAGGCGACACCCGCCCGCTGCCCAACATCCCACCGGACTGGCGGACCCAAGCCGCAGTGCCCGCCACCCCCACCGTTCGAGGCTTCCGGCTCCCCTTCTCCACCACCGAGTTCGATGTCACCCGCAGGGACTTCACCGACCTAGAGATCCGCGGTTCGCAGGACAGCGGCGGGTTCCACTACCTCTATGACACCCGCGCACGCCGGATGATCACCGACTTCGTCCTCGACGACCGGCCGCAGGTAGCGACCCTGTGCAGCGTCACCATCATCAAGAAGGGCGACACCTTCACCCCGAGGATCAAGCTCTGGAAGAAGGACAAGAAGAAGGCTGGGGAAGTCTCCACCACGCAGACAGTGCCTGAGACCGGGACCACCCGGGCCGTCAAGGCGCTCGTCGACACCGGAGACGTCCACGAGAACTTCTGGAAGGTCATCAACTTCCTCCAGGGCTGCACCGGCCTGAGCACACCCGGCAGCTCCCTCCAGCTCATGGCCGGCGACGAGGCCCAACTGGCCCAGCTGCTGACTGGCCAGGACCGGACGATGATTCTCGGTGCGGTCAAGACAGCTATCGGCGGCGGGCTCACAGAGGAGGACATCCGACTGATCGGCAACCGCAAGGAACAGCTCCAGAGGTTCGAGCAACTGCTGACCGATCCGGAATACCTCCGGCAGGAGGGGACCCTGGCAACGACACGCGGGCCGGAGGCGGTCTGGCAGGCCTTCTTCGAGGCGAACCAGTGGATCTTCGGCTACGGACTCAACCTCATCGCCTGCGAATCCATCAACGACGGCAAACTGGAACGCATCACCACCGGCGCCAACATCTTCGGCGGAGCCGGGAAACGCATCGACGCCATCATGCGTTCCAAGGGCCTGATCAGCAGCATGCTCTTCTGCGAAATCAAGACCCACGACACCGAACTGCTCGCCAAGACCCCCTACCGCGCGGGCGTCTACCAGGCATCCAAGGAACTCGGCGGCGGTGTGGCGCAGGTGCAAAAGACGGCCAGCAAGGCCCAACAGCTCATCTCCAGCGAGCTTCTCACCCGGATCTACGAGGACGACGGCACTCCGACAGACATCGAACTGTCCACCACTCGCCCGCGACAGGTCGTGGTGATCGGGAGCCTGCGCGAGTTCACCCACAACGGCGCCGTGAACCCGGAGAAGATGAGCTCCTTCGAGCTGTACCGGACATCCATCCAGGACGTCGAAGTAATCACCTTTGACGAACTCTACGAGCGGGCCTGCTTCATCGTCGAGGATCACTGAGACGGACCGCCACCAGGGCGCTCGCCCACCCCTCCGCTAGCCGTGACGGAGTGTGTGAAGTGTCTCCTGCAGCCGACAGGCCCGTGACGGGGACCGATCACCACGCAACCGATTGTTGAGACAGCGAAACCGCCGAGGCCGCCATCAAACTGACACAGCCCAGACGTCGCCTACAACGGGAACAGGCGGGAGCGCGAAGCCCCCGCCTGACGCGGTCTGCCCTCTGAGTCTCTTGGCCGGAGCGCAGGGTCAGACCTATCTTTCCAACAGCGGTGGCTGGCATGCCAGCCACCATGTAGCCGGCTGAGCCGCCCACACGCTATATAGACTGCCACGCAGGCCTGATCGCTGAACCCCTTTGACCGTTTCCAGGTTACGCAGACGTCAAAGCCGCTTCCGGACCGTGTCCACACCAGACACGCGCGCTCTTCACGCCACTCCAGCACCATAAAAGTTCCCAGGTCATTGCACTGCCACGGTGCTGACCGCCAGAGGCGAACAAGGCGCACCAAGCTCCGCCCAAAGCCTTTGCCGCAAAGCCGCCGTCCCCATCGGCCACAGACCCCGGCGCGGGGACTGGTGTGGGGACTGGTGTGGGGACTGGTGTGGGCATCTCCGGCCAAGTCGCGCATCGTTGAGACACCACCGGCGTCACAGCGTGCCGCGGCTAGCCAGTTCCACGAAGCACAGTGCGAAGCAGCGGCCCGTTGCAAGATCAATGCCGGTGGGAACACTCCCTGCATGGACGCCCTCGTTCCGGTGCTTGTATAGATCACAGACGACCTCGGCCCCTGCCCTGCGCTTAGCAACCGTGGAAAACAACTCGGTCAACCAACCCCGGCAGCCCCGAAGAGGCGGAGTGGCTCTGTGCACGAGAACGGGAGTCGCTGACGGCCAGGTCGGCGGTTCGAAGGGCACTCTCGGCAAAGCGGGCCGGGCCCAGGGCAGCGGCGTGCGGCGCGCGCCTCACTCGTCGGTCGGCGCATGACTGGCGAGGGGCTCGGAATCGTGCTGCACGCGCTTCATGGCGGCATCGGCGAGTGCCTCTCGCCGATGGGTAAGTTCCCGGTCGAGCGTCTGCATGGCGCTCTCGGCGAGCCCATCGTCGGTCATCTGCCAAAAGTGCGGCTCATAAGCCTGGCGGACGCGAGTCGGCTGGGAGAAGAGCGCCGTTATCAGGGGGTCGGCGATCGCGTCCACGGCAGCTCTTAGCCCCTCGGGCGGTTCGGCGTGGCGGATGAGGCCGAATTCGAGAAGCCGCTGGCAGCCGTCCTCCCAGGCATCGTCACGCAGGCCGAAGACCTGCATGCGGGGCCGCGTGGTGAGGAAGACGCCTGCCGCGCGGTGCTTCCTGGGCGCCCACTGGCTCATCATTCTCAGGATGAGCCAGGTGGCGACCTCGGAAGGATTGAGCACCTGGATCCATCCCTTCAGGAAGAAGCCCTTGGGGAGCGTGATCGTCCTGGCAGCTGTCCAGCTACGGGCGGGGGCGGTGTAGAGGTCCGGGGTCGGCATATCGCCCCGCCCGCCTTCCTCCATGAGCGAGAAGTCCTCGTACAACCGCTGTCCGCGCGCGCCCCGAGGCATGGAGACCAAGGCGTCTTCCTGGCCGAGTTCTTCCAGAGTTCTCAGGGCTCCCTTGACTTGCCGAAGCCGCAAGTCCTCCAGCTTCCGCGTACGCCACCGCTCCTCCGCACGCGCACTACCGCGGAGCTCCGGAGGCATGTTCTTCAACGCGGCATCGTACGCACCCGACGCTGTGTCGTACGCACCGTCGATGGCAACGAGGGTGGACCACGATTCGGCCCCCTTCAGCGGGCGAACGTTCTGCCAGAGGTCTCCTGTGTCCAGCCGGCACTGCGCCTCGAAGACGGCCAGCAGGTAGAAGCGCAGCGCTATCCCCCGCGGAAGGACCAGCTTGGTGAGTCTCGACCGTTCCCCGTCGGCCCGCAGCAAAGCACTGCGCAGGACGATCGAGTCCGGCTTCTTCCCGGCCTTCCAGATTCCGCCCAGGGCCTCAGACGCTTTCGTGACCGAGCCGGTCCTCCGCATCTGCTGCAGCCGACGCAGTCTGCGCTCGTTCGTCTCCCGCGCATCAGCCACGAAGGAAGGTTAGCGCTTTGCTACCGACGTTTTGATC
>NZ_JBHTSF010000207.1:0-13795 GCF_042795295.1 Streptomyces sp. NPDC056486 | reverse complement strand
CCCGCATCCCACGTGAGGGATGCGGGCCGCCTTCGCGCGCGTCGAGCCGGAAGTCCTTGAGTCGGCTCAGACGGCCGAACCGGCCTTCCACTGCGCCCAGTCCATGACCCAGCCGTTGAAGCCGTTGTCGGGCTGGACCGTCTTGTCGCCGGTGTTCCGGACGTCCACGACGTCACCGATCATCGAGTTGTCGTAGAACCAGGCGCCCGGGGTGCTCTTGTCGCCCGCACCCTTGGCGTCCTGCAGACCGACACAGCCGTGGCTGGTGTTGGCGCCGCCGAAGATGGACTTGGCGCCCCAGTAGTTGCCGTGGATGAACGTGCCCGACTGGGACAGGCGCATGGCGTGCGGCACGTCCTTGATGTCGTACTCGCCCTTGCCGTCGCCGTCCGTGAAGCCGACCGTGGCGCCGTCCATCCGGGTCTCCTTGAACTTCTCGGAGATCACCATCTTGCCTTCGTACGTCTTGTTCTCCGGGGAGCCCGCGGAGATCGGGATGGTCTTGATGACCTTGTCGTCCCGCATGATCTTCATCTGCTTCGTCTTGGCGTCGACGACGGAGACCTGGTTGCGGCCGATCTTGAACTGGACCGTCTTCTCCTGCACGCCGGTGACACCGTCCGCGCCCTCGACGCCGTCAAGGGCCAGCTTCAGGGTGACCGTGGAGTTGCCCTTCCAGTAGTCCTCGGGGCGGAAGTCGATGCGATTGTTGCCGAACCAGTGGCCGACGACTTCCTGACCGCTGCTCGACGACACCTTGATGTGGGACTGGACGTCCTTCTTGTTCGAGATCGCCTTGTCGAAGTTGATCGACACCGGCATGCCCACGCCGACCGTGGAACCGTCCTCGGGCGTGAAGTTACCGATGAAGCTGTTGTCCGGCGAGACCGTCGTGAACTTGGAGTTCTCGTGGGCCTTGCGGCCGTCGGAGTCCTTGGCGGTGGCGGTGATCTTGTACGTCGTGGCGCGCTCGAGCTGCCCGCTGGGCTTCCAGCTCTTCTTGTCGGCAGCTATCTGCCCCTCGACCGCGGTGCCGTCCTCGGTCGTCATGGTGACGTCCGTCAGTGAACCCTTGCTCACCTTGACCTTGGCCGCGTTGTTGATGCCCGCGTTGTCGGAGCCGTCCTTGGGCGCGATCTTGATGTCGGCCTCGGACGTCTTCTTGGCGGCTGCTTCGTCGACCTGGTTCTGCGATTCCTTGCCGCCGGCACTGTTCTTGTCGCCGTCGTCACTGCTGCAGGCCGAGAGCACCAGGACGCCGCCGACCAGAGCGGAAACGGCCGCGAGACCCTTGCGCCGTCCGCGCTGCCGCCTACTGTCCGTCATCACACGCTTCTCCATCGTTGCTGAATTCCCCAACACGCCAAGAACGCCGAGAGTCCCCGCAGTCCCGCATAACGTCCTGCCCGGTTCGTCCCGTTCCACTTCCGCCGAAGATGTGGGGAACACCACGTCATGCGATGCGCCGGTGACATCCGTGCACCACTGAGACGACGGAACCCCGGGCGGCGGTTGCCGTCCGGGGCTACGGGTTCCGTTTTTTTCGTCCGGTATTCGTCCGCCGGACGAACTACTTTCCGTCTACGCCCTACAACCCCCGGCCACCGGCACCATCCGTGCCCGCATCCGTGTCCCCGTCGTCCTCATCATCCTCGCCGCTCTCCCAGTCCGGCGAATCGGGGTCGTAGTCGATCTGCTCGCTGCTCCAGGAAGCCTGCGAGAGTTCAACTCCCGGCAGCTGGCTGACCAGGTCGAACGGATCAACCAGATAGGCGAGGGCCTCCGCGTCGTCCTCCTTGACGGCCGTCTCGGCATGCAGACGCTCCTCGGCCGGCATGTGCTCGTCCTCCGCGATGCGGCGAAGGGCGGAAGCGGCCAGATCGCCGGAGTCGTCTACCTCGACCACCAATTCGACGCGGAGCCGTACAAAACGTGATGTCTCAGGTGTGCTCATGAGTCGGAGCGTACGACCCGGGGCCCCCGCGACTTTCCCACGACCCGCGCCTTTCATTACCATCGCCCCACACGGCCAATTCGCCAGCGCCACAAGGGGGATCCGATTCCGTGTCCGCACGTCGATCGTTGCTGACCGCCACTGCTGCCGGGGCCCTGCTCGGGGCCCTGTGGTTCGTTCCCTCCGCGAATGCGACGGCAACGTTCAGATCCCCGACGGCCCCTGACTCCCAGCAGGTCGTCCACACCGAACAGCACCGGGCGACGCCGTCATCGGTCCGCACGGCCGCTGCCCCTGCCCCTGCCCCTGCCCCCGCAGAGGCCCGCGCCCGCCTCGCGGACACGGGCGACGGCGTCGACACCACGCCGTACCTGATCGGCGGGACGGCGTTCCTGGGCCTCGGGGCAGGGTTCGTGGCGTATTCGATACGACGGGAGCGACAGGATCCGGCCTACTGACGGGCAGGATCCGGCCTACTGACGGGCGGGGGCCGGCTCACTGGGCTGCGAGCCGAGCCTCGCCGTCCGCAGTGCAGGGAAGGCCGCTGCCACAAGCAGCGTCGCCGTCACGCACACAAGGCCGCCCGCCGTCACGGCCGCTCTCGCACTGGTCAGTTCGGCCAGGAAGCCGACCGCCGCGTTGCCCAGGGCCGGGGACACCGTCGCCTGGACCATCCAGAGGCTGCTCACCCTGCCGCGCAGTTCGTCGGGGGTGCCGTGCTGAAGCAGGGCCGAGCGGAGCGTCTCGGATATCAGGTCACCCAGTCCGGCCAGGGCCAGGAGGGCCAGAGCGAGGGGCAGCCAGGACGTCAGGCCGAAGCCCGTCAGTGAAAGACCCCAGACGAACACCGCCCCGATGAGTGCGTGCCCGCCCGCGCGCGCCGTCCAGCCGCTGGTGGCCGCGCCGACGAGCGCACCCAGCGCGGGGGCGGCGTAGAGCAGGCCCACCACTGAGGGACCGCCGCCGAACTGCTCGTCCGCGAGGACCGGGTACAGCGCCTGCGGCATCGTGAAGACCATCGCGGCGGCGTCGACGATGAGCAGCCCGACGATGAGCCGGTGCCCCCGCACGAAGCGGACCCCGTCCGCCACGGCCGCGAAGGCCTGGCGGACCCCCTTGCCCGCGGCGGCCTTCGCCGGGGGCAAGGGGCGCACGAAGAGCAGCGCCACGGAGAAGACCAGGAACCCGGCGGCGTCCACCGCGTAGCAGGCGGCGAGGCCCGGCCCCGCGATGAGTACGCCGCCGACGGCGGGGCCGACGAGGGCGGCAAGCTGGGTCGACGCGGCCGTCAACGCGCCCGCCGCCGCCAGGCGTTCGGTGCCCACGAGGGCCGGGATCGCCGCCATCATCGCCGGACCGCCGAGACCCGCGAGGAGGCCGGTGAGGCCGGTCGCCGTGTAGATCACCCACAGCTGGGGGTGCGGCACGAGGGCGTTGACCATGAGGCCCGCCGCCACGAGCGTCAGGGGCAGGCGGGTCACGAGCATCAGCGTCCGACGGTCGCGGCGGTCGGCCAGTACGCCTCCTACGAGTACGCCGATGACCAGGGGCAGGGCGCGGGCGAGGCTGACGAGGCCGATCTGCAGGGGCGAGCCGGTGAGGTCGTAGACCTGCACGGCCACCGCGACGCTGGTCATCAGGGTGCCGACGAGGGCGCCGAGGAAGCCCGCGTAGAGGAGACGGAAGTCGCGGTTGTCGCGGAGGGGGGTGACGTCCATGGCGATGCCGGACAGGCGGGGCACGAGCGGCTCCAGGGGGCGGAGGTCAGGTGAGGGCAGGTGAGGGCAGCCTTACTTGGATCACTCTGACGGGGTGCCTGCTTAAAGTCAACGGGTGTGAAGTTCAAGGTGGCGCACTGCGGCACCGCCGCAGGCGACCGGTACCGTCAGTGGCGATGCACAGCGAGACTCCGGACACCGACCCCGCGCCCGCCGCCGCCCCCCGGACCAGGCAGCGCCCCACCCACCGCAAGGGCCGCGCCACCCTCACCCGTGCGGGCGTGGGCCAGGCGGCACTGGAGTTCCTCGGCAGTCGTGGGGCGGCCGAGCTGACCATGCGCTCACTCGCGAACGATCTTGGCGTCTCGCCCCGGGCCCTCTACAACTACGTGGAGGACCGGCGGGATCTGATCTCCGTGGCCGCCGAAGTCTTCGAGGCCCGGTGGCAGCCTCCGGCGCTCGACACGGAACAGTGGCAGGACTCCCTCCGGAGGTACCTGCGGGATCTGCGCGCCCACTACCGGCGCCACCCGGGCATGACCACCCTCGCACTGAGCGAGAACATCACCATGGCCCGCCATCCGGCCATGCTGCGGAACGTCGACGGGCTCATCGGCTTCTTCGCCGAGGTCGGCCTGCCCCTGCGCGACGCCTATCTGGCGTGCATGGAGGCCATCCGGCTCGTCGCCGGTTTCGTGGAGCTGCAGGACCGCGCGTACGACCGTCCGCCCCCGGATCTCGACCCCGCCGACCTGGAGCAGGTCCCACCCCCATGGCTGAGGTCCGGCTCCGGGGACGAGCTGCCCCATCTGCGCCGGGCGAGCCAGGAGCTGGCCGCCGAATCGCCGGACGCCCTCTTCGAGTTCGCGATGGACGTACTGGTGGGAGGACTCACAGGCCGGGCACGGTGAGGGCGCCGGTGCTGGTGCTGCTGCCTGTCCGGTGCCTGCCCCGTGCCGCGTGGTCGATCGGGTGACCCTGGGCGTCGGACAACATGGGCGGGCAGGCGGATGGCTAGGCATGCCGGTATGAGAACCGAACCCCTGCGCAGGAAGAGCGGCGCCCCGCGCGCCCGTCAGCTCCGTCTCGTCGGCGCCGTGTGCGCCCTCGTGGCCTCAGCGGCACTGGTGACAGGCTGCGGCGATGACAGCAGCGACAAGACTGCTGCCGAGGCGACGTCGGAGGCGGCGAAGACCGTCCCGGAGGGGGCGGCCAGCCCGACCCCGTCGAACAGTCCCTCGGGAAGCGCGTCGCTCACCCAGGACCAGTCGGAGCGCAAGGAACTGCTCGGCGCCACCAAGGTCACCTACGACAAGGCCGCCGCCACCGCGGTGGACGAGGTCAAGGGCGGCAAGCTGACCGACCTCGACCTGAAGAGCGCGGACGACGTCAAGGACGATGACGGCGACGATGACGACGCGAGCGCGAGCCCCAGTCCCAGCCCGAGCGCCGGTGCCTCCGGGCCGCAGTGGGTCGCGGAGGTGGCCGAGAAGGACGGGGCCTCGCACACCGTCCGCATCGACGCCGTCTCGGGCAAGGTGATCGGGTCCGCCCCCGAGCGCGACCGGGACGCCGGCGACAAGAAGGAGACGGCCGACTGGATCTCCCGCGCCAAGCAGACGCCGGAGCAGGCGGCCAAGACCGCCACGGACAAGACGAAGGGCACGGTCACCTCCGTCGGCCTGGACGACAACGACAGCGGCGCCCTCGTCTGGTCCGTCGACGTCGTCTCCAAGGACTGGAACAAGACCGACTTCGAGATCGACGCGGTCAAGGGCGACATCACCCACGAGCACGTCGACCGCGACTGACACGTCGTCACCACGCGCTGGGGGCGCCGTCAGCAACTGACGGCGCCCCCAGCGACGTACCGATCCGCGGACGAACTGCCGCCGCTAGGCCAGCGGACCCGTCACCGGCTCGACCGCGTCGAGGAGCGCGCCGGAGCGTACGAACTCGTCCGCCGCCGCCAGATCCGGGGCGAGGAAGCGGTCCGGACCCGGACCCTCGACACCCGCCTTGCGGATCGCCTCGATGACCGCCCGGGTCGCCGGGGCGGGCATCAGGCCCTCGCGGAGTTCGACCGCGCGCGTGGCCGCGTACAGCTCGATCGCGACGATGCGGGTCAGGTTGTCGACCGCCGTGCGGAGCTTGCGGGCCGCCGACCAGCCCATCGACACGTGGTCCTCCTGCATCGCGGATGACGGGATCGAGTCGGCCGACGCCGGGACAGCGAGGCGCTTCATCTCGCTGACGAGGGCCGCCTGCGTGTACTGGGCGATCATCAGGCCCGAGTCCACGCCCGCGTCGTCCGCGAGGAACGGGGGGAGCCCGTGCGAGCGGTTCTTGTCAAGGAGCCTGTCCGTGCGGCGCTCCGTGATCGAGCCGAGGTCCGCAGCGGCGATCGCGAGGAAGTCCAGGACGTACGCGACCGGCGCCCCGTGGAAGTTGCCGTTCGACTCGACGCGGCCGTCGGGCAGGACCACCGGGTTGTCGACGGCGGCGGCGAGCTCGCGCTCGGCGACCGTGCGGGCGTGGGCGAGAGTGTCGCGCCCCGCGCCCGCCACCTGCGGTGCGCACCGCACCGAGTACGCGTCCTGCACGCGCGGCGCGTCGTCCTGGTGGTGCCCTGTCAGTTCCGAACCGGCGAGGACCGCGAGCATGTTGGCGGCGGACGCCCCCTGGCCCGGGTGCGGGCGGATGGCGTGCAGCTCGGGGGCGAGGACCTTGGCGGTGCCGAGGAGCGCCTCGAGGGTGAGGGCCGCGGTGATGTCGGCGGACTTGTAGAGGGCGTCGAGGTCGGCGAGTGCCATGACCAGCATGCCGAGCATGCCGTCGGTGCCGTTCAGGAGGGCGAGGCCCTCCTTCTCGCGCAGCTCGACGGGGGTGATGCCGTGTGCGGCGAGCAGCTCGCCCGCGGGCTTCAGCTCGCCGTCCGGGCCCTGCGCGTCGCCCTCGCCCATGAGCGTGAGGGCGCAGTGGCTGAGCGGCGCGAGGTCTCCCGAGCAGCCGAGGGAGCCGTACTCGTGCACGACGGGCGTGATGCCCGCGTTGAGCACGTCGGCCATGGTCTGGGCGACCTCGGGACGTACGCCGGTGCGGCCGGAGCAGACCGTCTTCAGGCGCAGGAACATCAGCGCGCGGACCACCTCGCGCTCCACGTGCGGGCCCATCCCCGCCGCGTGCGAGCGGACGATGTTGCGCTGCAGCTGGGCGCGGAGGTCCGGGCCGATGTGCCGGGTGGCGAGGGCGCCGAAGCCGGTCGACACGCCGTAGACGGGCTCGGGCTTGGCCGCCAGGGCGTCGACGATCTCGCGCGATGCGGCGAGGGCGGTCACGGCTTCGGCCGAAAGCTCGATCCGGGCGTTGCCGCGCGCGACGGCGATGACGTCCGCTGCGGTTGTCCCTGACGTCCCCAGGACCACGGTATGCATATCCATATTCAGCAGCCTACGGACTGAATCGCCAAGTGTCACGGGCGAAGACGACCTGAGCCTCTTACCGCTCCTCACCCCGCGGCTCCGGCCCGCGGCCACGGAAGCGGCGCCTCTCGCCCGCCGGGCGCGAGCCCTCCGAGTTCGCGAGCCGCACCACCGGGTCGTCCGCGCCCTCACGCCCCGCGACCACCGGCTTCAGCGCGCGCGCCGCCTTCGCCCGGTACTGGGCCGCGTCCGCGAGACGGAACAGACGGCGGGCCGAGCGGACCTCGCCGATCGGGTCCTCCGTGGAGGCGACCCCGCACGCGACACCGTCCCCCAGCTCCAACTCGGCCGCCCGTACGCAGACTTCGTCCGCGACCCGCACCACCTCGTCGGCCGAAGGACCCACCGAGAGCAGGCAGAACTCGTCCCCGCCGAGCCGCGCGGACAGGGTCCCCGGCAGCATCGCCCCGCACAGGGAGAGCACCGAACCGAAGCGTTCGAGGAGCCGGTCGCCGACCGCGTGGCCCTGGGTGTCGTTGACCCACTTGAGGCCGTTCACGTCGCACACGACCAGGCTCACCACCACCCCGTCCCTGCGGTGGCGCTCCACCGCCTCCTCAAGCCGCAGATCCACCGCGCGCCGGTTGGCGAGGCCCGTCAGCGCGTCGGTGAAGGCGAGACGGCGGGCCTCCTGCAGACGTTCGGTCTGCGCGAGACCCGCCGCGACCACCGAGGCGAGCACCGTCGCGAAGTCCGCGTCCTCACGGCCGAAGACCGGCGCCCCGACCGGGCGCGCCACATAGAGCTCGCCCCACGCCCGCCCGTGCAGCACGATCGGCGCGACCACGCAGCAGCCGCGACCCCGCCTGCGCAGGGCCGCGACGCGCTGGTGGCAGTAGCCCGGAGCCGTGATCTCCGCGGGCCCCCCTGCCGTCTCGACCCAGGCGTGCGGCTCGCCGCCGCCCGCCCAGCGCTCGTGCAGGAACTCGGTGATCTCCGGGAACTGGTTCACCGGATACGCCTCGCGCTCCGGGAACTCTTCCTCCCCCTCGGCGCGTTCGCCCACGTTCACGAGCACCCGCAGCCGCCCGAGGTCGCGCTCCCAGACGGACAGGGCCGCGAAACTCCCGGAAAGGGCATGGCACGCGCCGCGAGCAGCCGCCCGCCAGGACTCACGCGGAGTGTGCGCGGCAGCCATCCCCTGCGCCAGCACGACTACGGCCCGCAGCCGAACGTCCTCTCCCATCTCCCTAGGCTAGGAGATTTACGACATTTTGGGCGATTGGAACATTACGCAGAGTGCCGACTGGGCGCTCAGGTCACTCCCCCGGCCAGTTCGGCTTCCGCTTCTCGTTGAACGCGGCGACGCCCTCCGCCCGGTCACCGGAGAAGGCCACCGAGCGCCAGGCGGCGTCCTCGACCTCAAGACCGGCGCGCAGATCGAGCCCGTGACCGAGCCGCAGGGCGCGCTTGGCGGCGCGCAGTCCGACGGGCGAGTTGCCGGCGATCCGTGCGGCGAGCGCGAGCGCTTCCGTACGGTCCTCACCCTCGCCCACCAGCTGGTCGACGAGCCCCAACTCCCGCGCCTCGGCCGCTTCCACACGCCGCGCGGTGAAGATCAGCTCGGCGGCCCGCGCCGCACCCACCCGGCGCGGAAGCAGCTGCGTACCGCCGCCGCCCGGGATGACGCCGACCGACACCTCGGGGAGCCCGACCACGGCGGTCGGGTCGGCGACGATGAGATCGCAGGCGAGCGCGAGCTCGAACCCGCCGCCGAGCGCGAAGCCGTGCAGGGCCGCGACGGTCGGCATGGGCAGTTCGAGCACGCCGGTGTAGGCGGCCCGCGCCGTGGGCCGCTGGCGCACCAACTCGGCGTCGGAGAAGGAATTGCGCTCCTTCAGATCGGCGCCGACGCAGAACGCCCGCTCATGGGTGGACGTGACGACCACGACGCGGGCGTCACCGTCCTGCGCGAGGGCGTCGCAGGCGGCGCCGATGGAGCGGGCCATGTCCGTGGACACGGCGTTCATGGCCTTGGGCCGGTCAAGGACGAGCTCGGCGACGTAGGCATGCCGCCTGACGCTGACGAATTCCCCGAACCGCTGCTCGCCGCCCATGACTTCCTCCACGTCTGGTTAACGCCCGTTATCGGGCCACCCTGCGGATCATGCCACCGATGCGGGGCAATCGGGTGGGTGGGCGGGAAAATCCCACCGCGAAGCGGTGGTTCAGGTCCGGCTTCAAGAGAGAGAACTCAGCCCCGCCGAGCAAGCAGCCAGGGCTCCACGACGCCAAGACCTCGCACAGGCCGCTGCCACATCGGCTGCAGCGCGAAGCGGTAGGAGGGCGACTCCGAACCCTCCTTCTCCGCCAGCTCGGCAGCCTCCGCCGCCTCGGTCTCGGAGGCCGGCGCCTGCCCCGTCCGCGTCAGCTCCTCCGCGAGCGCGCCGTCCACCAGGACCGCGTCCCGAGGCGCTATCGACGTGAGGCGGCTCGCGAGGTTCACCGTCGTACCGAAGACGTCGCCCATCCGCGTCGTGACCGTGCCGAAGGCGATGCCTACGCGCAGCTCGGGCATCGTCTCGTCGTTGGCCATGGTCTCGATGAGACGCAGCGCGATCTCCGCGGCCACGCCCGCGTCATCGGCGGCGTACAGAACCTCGTCGCCCAGCGTCTTGATGAGCCGCCCGCCGTTCGCGGCGACCAGGTCGGCGGCCGTGGTCTCGAAAGCCTCGACGAGCTCGCCGAGTTCTTCCTCCTCCATGCGCCGCGTGAGCCGCGTAAAGCCGACAAGGTCGGCGAAACCGACCGCGAGCCGCCGGTCGACCATCTCCTCGTCGTCCGCGGCCTGTACGACACGGCCGGTCGCGGCGGCCAGCTGCCGCCGCCAGACGTAGACGAGGAACTCCTCCAGCTCGGGCAGGAGCAGCTCCATCAGCGGGTACGTCACTTCGGTCCGGGTCATGCCCGGCTCCGGCGGCTCCGTCAGACCCTCCAGGAAGGAGTCGATCTGCCATTCGGCCAGGCGGGCGGTGGTCTGCCCGGTCGACCGGGCCACCTGTACCGCCATCGCCTCGCTGAGCAGCCCCGCCTCGACGAGACCGGCGAGGCGGCGCAGCGCGAGCACGTCCGCCTCGGTCAGGGCCTTGGCCTGGCCGATGTCGGGAAAGCCCATGGCCCGCCAGAAACGGGAGGCGAGCTCCATGGACACGCCCGCGCTGCGGGCCGCCTGGAACGGGGTGTAGCGCCGGTCCGCGCCGAGGATCAGCCCTTCGAGGCGCAGGGCGAGGGGGTCCTTCTCCTGGTCCCCGGGCTTCTCGTCCCCGGAGTCCATCGAGTCGAACGCATGGGTGGCGGACCCGACGGACCCAGCGGTACGTCCGGACTCGCCGTCGGGAGCGGAATCGCCCGCCCCGGAGCCCGTGTCGTCGACGGTCACGCCTGCTGCCCTTCCGATCTGCCGCGGTCAGGTATCGACCGGCGCCAACTTTACGGCAGGTGTGCCGCAGCTCACGCCTTTCCTGGCGGGGCGCCTTTTTCATGGCGGGGGCGCCTTGGACAGTGGGTGCCCGTAACCGCGCCCACGAACACACCTTTCTCGCCCACCCGCCCGTTTGCCCCGCATCCTCACCTGGACGAACAAGCTTTCCCGACCACCCACCCGATTACCCCCCACACCTCCTACACCCCCCTCAGATGCACCACATCCCCCGCCCCCACCGGCTCCTGCACCCCGTCCCCCGTGGCAAGCACCAGGCGGCCGTCGCCGTCCACCGCCACCGCCTCGCCCGTGATCGACCGATCACCCGGCAGCTCCGCGCGGACCTTGCGGCCGAGGGTCGCGCAGCCCGCCGCGTACGTCTCCTGGAGGCGGGAGGCCGTTGGATCGCCCTCCACCGCGCGCCAGTCCCCGTACCACTGCTCCAGAGAACGCAGCACCGCGCGCAGCACCGTGTCCCGGTCCGTCGTGGCCGCCCCGGCCAGCGCGAGGGACCCCGCCGTGGGCACCGGCAGCTCGTCCGGGCGCAGGGTCACGTTGATGCCGATACCGACCACCACGCCCCCTCCCTCCACCGAACCGGCCCGCTCCGCGAGGATCCCGCCCGCCTTACGCTCATCGCCGCCGACCGTCACCAGGAGGTCGTTCGGCCACTTGAGGGCCGTGTCCACCCCGGCCGCCCGCGAGAGCCCCGTGGCGACGGCGACCCCGGTGAGCAGCGGCAGCCACCCCCACCGCTCCACCGGCACCGCGGGCCCCGGCTTCAGGAGTACGGAGAAGAAGAGACCGGAGCGCGCGGGCGCCGACCAGCGGCGGTCGAGCCGGCCGCGCCCCGAGCTCTGCTCCTCGGCGACGAGGACCGCGCCCTCGGGCAGCTCGTCGGCGCGTGCGGCCAGATCCGTGTTGGTCGACCCTGTCGCGGGCACCACGTCCAGAGAGGTCCACAGCCCCTCGCCCCGCACCAGCGCGCGCCGCAGCGACGCGGCGTTCAGTGGCGGCCTGTCGAGGTCGGACCAGCGGCTGTCGTCAGGAACGCCCGACGGCGTACCGGAAGGAGTGTCCGAAGGATCGTCTGAAGCATCTCGCGGCGTCATGCAAGCCACCTTAGGTGTGGTAAACGCCGCACTGCTGAACCGTATACACGCCGCTACCCTACGAGTCAGTAGCTAGCGAGTCACCAGCAGCCGCAAGCCACTTCGCAAGCCGCCAGTCGCCCCTTTGAGCAGGCAGGGAGCCGCATCCCTATGTCCGAGCCGGAAGAGCCCAACGTGCCCGTGCCAAGCGCCGCAAGCGATACCACCGCCACCGACGCGGGTGCCGCGGGTATCGACATCCATACGACTGCGGGAAAACTCGCTGATCTGCAGCGCCGCATCGAGGAGGCCAAGCACGCCGGTTCGGCTCGCGCGGTCGAGAAGCAGCATGCCAAGGGCAAGTTGACGGCGCGCGAACGCATCGATCTGCTCCTGGACGAGAACTCCTTCGTCGAGTTCGACGAGTTCGCCCAGCACCGCTCGACCGACTTCGGCCTGGAGGCCAACCGGCCCTACGGCGACGGGGTCGTCACCGGTTACGGCACCGTCGACGGCCGGCCCGTGGCCGTCTTCTCCCAGGACTTCACGGTCTTCGGCGGCGCCCTCGGCGAGGTCTACGGCCAGAAGATCGTCAAGGTCATGGACTTCGCTCTGAAGACCGGCTGCCCGGTCATCGGCATCAACGACTCCGGCGGCGCCCGCATCCAGGAGGGCGTCATGGCCCTGGGGATGTACGGGGAGATCTTCCGCCGGAACACCCACGCGTCGGGCGTCATTCCGCAGATCTCGCTCGTCGTCGGGCCGTGTGCGGGCGGGGCCGTCTACTCCCCCGCCATCACCGACTTCACCGTCATGGTCGACCAGACCTCGCACATGTTCATCACCGGGCCCGACGTCATCAAGACGGTCACCGGCGAGGACGTCGGCTTCGAGGAGCTGGGAGGCGCCCGCACCCACAACAGCACCTCCGGTGTCGCGCACCACATGGCGGGCGACGAGAAGGACGCGATCGAGTACGTCAAGTCCCTCCTCTCCTACCTGCCCTCCAACAACCTCAGCGAGCCGCCCGCCTTCCCCGAGGACGCGGACCTGGAGCTGACGGACGAGGACCGCGCCCTCGACACGCTGATCCCGGACAGCGCCAACCAGCCGTACGACATGCACAGCGTGCTCGAACACGTTCTGGACGACGCCGAGTTCTTCGAGACGCAGCCGCTGTTCGCGCCGAACATCCTCACCGGCTTCGGCCGGATCGAGGGCCGCCCGGTGGGCATCGTCGCCAACCAGCCGACGCAGTTCGCCGGTTGCCTGAACATCGACGCGTCCGAGAAGGGTGCCCGCTTCGTCCGCACCTGCGACGCGTTCAACGTCCCGGTCATCACCTTCGTCGACGTGCCGGGCTTCCTGCCGGGCGTCGAGCAGGAGCACACGGGCATCATCCGCCGCGGCGCGAAGCTGATCTACGCCTACGCCGAGGCGACGGTCCCGCTGATCACCGTCATCACGCGCAAGGCGTTCGGCGGCGCGTACGACGTCATGGGATCCAAGCACCTGGGCGCCGACATCAACCTGGCCTGGCCGACCGCGCAGATCGCGGTGATGGGCGCGCAGGGCGCGGTGAACATCCTGCACCGCAAGACGATCGCGGCGGCCGAGGCCACCGGCGACGTCGAGGCGACCCGGGCCCGCCTCATCCAGGAGTACGAGGACCGGCTGCTCAACCCGTACACGGCCGCCGAGCGCGGTTACATCGACGCCGTGGTCATGCCGTCGGAGACCCGCGCCCATCTGGTGCGGGGCCTGCGTCAGCTGCGTACGAAGCGGGAATCCCTTCCCCCGAAGAAGCACGGCAACATCCCCCTCTAGACGTGCCTCAGCCAGACCGTGCTTCAGCGCGGAGAACGAGGAGTCCGTTCATGATCAAGGTCGTACGGGGCAACCCCACCCCGGAGGAGCTGGCCGCCGCACTCGCGGTGGTCCAGGCGCGCGCCGCGGCGGTCGCGAACCAGCCGTCCGGCGCGCCCGCGGTGCTCGACGCCTGGGCCGACCCGGCGCGCGTGGCCCGCCACCGGCTGCCCGCACCGGGACCGACGACGTGGGGCCGCACGTACTGGCCCGTGTAGATGAGTCGGACGTGCCGGGCGCCTGAGTACGCGTACTCAGGCGCC
>NZ_JBHTSF010000206.1:0-13873 GCF_042795295.1 Streptomyces sp. NPDC056486 | reverse complement strand
GAAGATTTCAGCCTGTCCGGCGCTTGAGGACGAACTCGGCGGAGCCGGTGATCAACGGTGCGCACGAGCCGGCGAAGCCGGGGGGAATCGGGTAGGGGCGGGGTTGGGGAAAAGAAACCCCTACCAAAACCCCCGCATCCTCCGATACCCCTCCCCCAACCCCGCCAACTCCTCCCCCGTCAAAACGTCCTCCACCCGCACAAACCCCTCCGGGGCCCGCTCGGCGACGACCCGCAGCACCTCGTCCACCGGCATCGCCCGATTCGCAAGGGCCACCGCATTGGCCGGCCCCCACCGCTCCGCCTCATAGGCCCGCAGCCCGGCCACCCGGTCCACCCCGGCAAGGGCCACGCACCGCGCAAGGACCCGCGCGTCGAACACCGCCTGCGAGCCCCCGCTCGACCCCACGGGGTACATCGGATGGGCCGCGTCGCCGAGCAGGGTCACGGGGCCGCGGCCCCACCAGGGCAGCGGGTCCCTGTCCACCATCGGGTACTCCAGGATCCGCCCCGTCGACCCGGTCGCCGCGAGGAGCGCGGGCACGTCCAGGTCCCCGATCCGCCAACCGGAGAAGTGCGGAAGGACATCGGAGAGGCGTCCCGAGCGGTTCCAGTCCGCAGGGCCCTGCGCCCCGTGGTGATGTACCGGATACCGCACCTCGGCCACCCAGTTGAGCAGCGCGCGCCCCCGTACCTCCGCCTCCCGCGAGATCGGGTAGACGACGAGTTTCGTGGCCGCGTTGCTGCCCGCGACGGCCATCGTGCGGCCGCCGAGCACCGGCTCCCACTCGGTGACCCCGCGCCACATCCGGACGCCGTTCCACAGCGGCGGCCCCTCCCCGGGATGCAGGCAGGAGCGCACCGCCGAGTACAGGCCGTCGGCCCCGACCAGGGCCCGCACCGGCACCGTGAACTCCCGCCCGCGCCACACGTCCCGCAGGGTCACCCGCAGCATCCCGGACCCCTCCGGATCGGCGTGCCGTACGTATGCCGTACCGGTCTGGACAGCGTTGTCACCGAGGCGGTCGCGCACCGCGCCGAGGAGGATCAGCTGGAGCGCGCCGCGGTGCAGGGAGTACTGCGGCCAGTGGTGGCCGCGGGCGAGGCCGAGCGGCTCGCCCCAGATGTGGTTGCCGTGCCGGTCGAAGTGCAGCACCCCGGCGGTCGGTACGGCCGTGGCGGCCAGTTCGGCGCCGAGGCCGAGCTCGGTCAACTCGCCCACCGCGTGCGGGAGGAGGTTGATGCCGACCCCGACGGGCCGCAGCGTGTCCACCGCGTCCACGACCCGCACCCCGATGCCCATGGCGTGCAGGCTGAGCGCGGTGGTGAGCCCACCGATCCCGGCTCCCACGACGAGCACGTCGATCATCGGGTGCACCCCGCGCCGGATAATCGCGGTAATCGTGGCACTCGTGGTAATCGTCTGGGTCCCATGAACGCTCCCCCCGGGGCGTGAGCCGACGCGCGGATGTTAGCGGCACGGCAGCCTGCTAACAATCCCGCCCGGCGGCCCATGGCCGATGCCCCGCCACACCCGCGGATCCACGTGGAAGGATGGCCGGAAACGCCACAAGTCGCACCTGACGTTCCTGAGGAGATGACCGCGTGCCCGGCACCAATCTGACCCGCGAAGAGGCGCAGCAGCGGGCGAAGCTGCTCACCGTTGACTCGTACGAGATCGATCTCGATCTCTCCGGCGCCCAGGAGGGCGGCACCTACCGGTCGGTGACCACCGTGCGCTTCGACTCCGCGGAGGCGGGCGCCGAGACCTTCATCGATCTGGTGGCCCCCGCGGTCCACGAGGCCGTCCTGAACGGCCGTTCGCTGGACGTGGCCGCCGTCTTCCGTGACTCGCGCATCGCGCTGAAGCACCTGGAGGCGGGGCCGAACGAGCTGAGGGTGGTCGCCGACTGCGACTACACCAACACGGGCGAGGGACTGCACCGGTTCGTCGACCCGGTCGACGAACAGGCTTATCTCTACACGCAGTTCGAGGTTCCGGACGCGCGCCGCGTTTTCGCGTCCTTCGAGCAGCCCGATCTCAAGGCGACGTTCCGGTTCACCGTGAAGGCGCCGTCCGGCTGGACGGTCATCTCGAATTCGCCGACTCCCGAGCCCAGCGGTGACGTCTGGGTCTTCGAGCCCACGCCGCGCATCTCGACGTACATCACGGCGCTCATCGTCGGTCCGTATCACTCGGTCCACAGCTCGTACGAGGGTCCTGGCGGCCAGTCGGTTCCGCTCGGCATCTACTGCCGCCCCTCGCTCGCGGAGTTCCTCGACTCGGACGCGATCTTCGAGGTCACGCGGCAGGGCTTCGAGTGGTTCCAGGAGAAGTTCGACTACGCGTACCCCTTCGCCAAGTACGACCAGCTCTTCGTGCCGGAGTTCAACGCGGGCGCGATGGAGAACGCGGGCGCGGTGACCATCCGCGACCAGTACGTGTTCCGTTCGAAGGTGACGGACGCGGCGTACGAGACGCGCGCGGAGACCATCCTTCACGAGCTGGCCCACATGTGGTTCGGCGACCTGGTGACGATGGAGTGGTGGAACGACCTCTGGCTGAACGAGTCGTTCGCCACGTACACGTCCATCGCCTGCCAGGCGTACGCGGAGAACTCGCGCTGGCCGCAGTCCTGGACGACGTTCGCCAACTCCATGAAGACATGGGCGTACCGCCAGGACCAGCTGCCCTCCACGCACCCGATCATGGCGGACATCCAGGACCTCGACGACGTCCTGGTCAACTTCGACGGCATCACGTACGCGAAGGGCGCGAGCGTCCTGAAGCAGCTCGTGGCGTACGTCGGCGACGACGAGTTCTTCCGGGGCGTGCAGGCCTACTTCAAGGCGCACGCGTTCGGGAACACGCGCCTGTCCG
Source organism: Streptomyces sp. NPDC056486 (assembly GCF_042795295.1). Lineage (NCBI taxonomy): Bacteria > Bacillati > Actinomycetota > Actinomycetes > Kitasatosporales > Streptomycetaceae > Streptomyces > Streptomyces sp. NPDC056486. The sequence continues at coordinate 10,993 of NZ_JBHTSF010000206.1, read as the reverse complement.
ACCTGCTCGGCGCGCTTGAGGAGACCAGCGGGCGCGACCTCAAGACCTGGTCGAAGAAGTGGCTCCAGACGGCGGGCATCAACATCCTGCGCCCTGTGGTGGACGTCGACTCGTCCGGCAAGATCACGTCGTTCGCGGTGAAGCAGGAGGCCCCGGCGCTCCCGACGGGCGCGAAGGGCGAGCCGACGCTGCGCCCGCACCGGATCGCGATCGGTCTGTACGACCTCGACGACGACAGCGGCAAGCTCCTTCGCACGGACCGCGTGGAGCTCGACGTGGACGGCGAACTGACCGCGGTGGACGATCTTGTGGGCCGCGCGCGTCCCGCGGTGATCCTCCTGAACGACGACGACCTCTCGTACGCGAAGGTCCGTCTGGACGCGGAGTCGCTCGCGTTCGTGACCGAGCACATCGGTGACTTCGAGGCGTCGCTGCCGCGTGCCCTTTCGTGGGCGTCGGCGTGGGACATGACGCGGGACGCGGAACTCCCCACGCGGGAGTACCTCTCCCTTGTCCTGTCCGGCATCGCCAAGGAGTCGGACATCGGGGTCGTCCAGTCCCTGCACCGCCAGGTGAAGATGGCCCTCGAGATGTACGCGGCCCCGGCCGGACGCGATGAGGCGCTCGGCCGCTGGACGGACGCGACGCTCTCGCACCTGCGCTCGGCGGAGCCCGGCAGCGACCACCAGCTCGCGTGGGCGCGGGCGTTCGCTTCGGCAGCGCGCACGGACGAGCAGCTGAACCTCCTGGAGGAGCTGCTTTCCGGCAAGCAGTCGATCGAGGGCCTCGCCGTGGACACCGAGCTGCGCTGGGCGTTCGTGCACCGGCTCGCGGCGACGGGCCGGCTCGACGAGGCCGGGATCGCGGCGGAGCTGGAGCGCGACAAGACGTCCGCGGGCGAGCGGCACGTGGCGGCGGCGCGTGCGGCGCGGCCCACCGCGGCGGCGAAGGCGGAGGCCTGGGCCTCGGTCGTGGAGTCCGACAAGCTCCCGAACTCGATCCAGGAAGCCGTGATCGGCGGCTTCGTCCAGACCGACCAGCGCGAACTCCTCGCCCCCTACTCCGAGAAGTTCTTCGCGGCGGTCAAGGGCGCGTGGGACTCGCGCTCGCACGAGATGGCGCAGCAGATCGCGGTGGGCCTCTACCCCTCGCTCCAGGTGTCGCAGGCGACCCTGGACGCGACGGACGCGTGGCTCGCATCAGCGGACCCGTCGGCGGCCCTGCGCCGCTTGATCACGGAATCCCGTGCGGGCATCGAGCGCGCCCTGCGGGCCCAGGCGGCGGACGCGTAACTCCCGTAGTTCCGGCGCGGCAGAGTCTCCCACCGGCCCACCCGATTGCCCCCTCCGGGCGATCGGGTGGGCCGTGTCAGTAGCCGTGTCAGGGGCCATGTCAGAGGCGTGACAGGTGCGTGACAGGGCCGGTGGCCACGGTGATGGCATGAAGAATTCGGCAATCGCAGTTGCAGGACTGCGCAAGGCATACGGCGACAAGGTCGTGCTCGCCGGCATCGACTTCGATGTCGCAGCGGGCTCGGTCTATTCCATGCTCGGCCCGAACGGGGCGGGCAAGACGACGACGGTGAATGTTCTGGCGACGTTGCTCAAGGCCGACGCCGGGACGGTGCACGTCGCCGGGCACGACGTGGCGACCGCGACCAGGCAGGTGCGTGCGTCCATCGGCGTGACGGGTCAGTTCGCCGCGGTGGACGAGCTGTTGTCGGGCCGGGAGAACCTGCGGCTGATGGCGGACCTCAAGCGCGTGCGCTCCGGCGACCGGGTCGTCGCGGGGCTCCTCGAACGGTTCGACCTGGCGGAGTCGGCGGACAAGATGACGGCAACCTATTCCGGCGGTATGCGCCGGAAGCTGGACCTGGCGATGACGCTGGTCGGCAACCCGCGGATCATCTTCCTCGACGAGCCGACGACGGGTCTCGACCCGCGCAGCAGGCGCACGATGTGGGGCATCGTCCGTGAGTTGGTGGCCGAGGGCACCACCATTTTCCTCACCACCCAGTACCTCGACGAGGCCGACCAGCTCGCCGACCGGATCGCGGTGCTCGACCAGGGCCGCCTGGTCGCCGAGGGCACCCCCGAGGAGCTCAAGCGCCAGATCCCCGGCACCCACGTCCGGCTCCGGTTCGCCGAGCTCCACGAACTCGACGTGGCGGCGCGGGCTCTGGCCGGGTCCACGCGGGACGACGAGGAGCTGACCCTGCGGGTGCCGAGCGACGGGGAGTCGAGGTCGCTGAAGGCCCTGCTCGACCGGCTCGACGAGCACTCGGTCAACGCCGCGGAGTTCTCCGTGCGGACACCGGACCTCGATGACGTCTTCCTCGCCCTGACCGAGAACCCGAGCACGAGCACGAGCACGAAGGCGGCCGCACTGTGAGTACTGTCCCGACGAGTGCTGTCCCGACGAGTACTGTCCCGACGCGGACGGGTACTTTCTCGACCTCGCTGGCCGATTCGGCGATCATGTTGCGCCGCAATCTGAAGCACACCATGCGGAACCCGACCACGGTGTTCAACGCGGTCCTGTTCCCGATCGTGATGATGCTCATGTTCGTCAAGGTGTTCGGCGGCGCCTTCAGCGTCGGTGACGACTACATCGACTACGCCACGCCGGGCCTGCTCGTGATGGCCATCAGTTACGGCCTCGGGGCCACGTCGGCGGCCGTGAACGACGACATGACGAAGGGCATCATCAACCGGTTCAAGACCATGGACGTGTCCCGCGGCGCCATGATGACCGGACACGTCGTCGTCACCACGGTGCGCTGCCTGGTGGCCTGCGCGGCCATCGTCGCGGTGGCCTTCGCGATGGGGTTCGACCCGGCCGCGAGCGCCCTCGACTGGCTCGGCGTGCTTGGTCTCGTCCTGCTGCTCAGCTTCTCGACAAGCTGGCTCACCGTCGCCCTGGGTCTTGCCGCGAAGTCGGTGGAGTCGGCGGGCTTCGCCACCGTGCCGCTGATCATGCTGCCGTTTCTGAGCAGCGCGTTCGTGCCCGCGGACACGATGGGGGCCGGCGTACGGCAGTTCGCGGAGTACCAGCCCTTCACCCCGATCATCGAGACCCTTCGCGGGCTGCTCGCGGGCAACCCGTCGAGCGGCGACGCGATCACGGCCCTGGCCTGGTGCGTCGGGCTCGCCCTCGTCGGGTACCTGTGGGCGGTCTCCTCGTTCAAGAAGCGGGCGTGACCTGCACGTTCAAGAGGCAGGCGTGACCCGCACGTTCAAGAAGCGAGCGTGATCTCGGCCAGCTGAGACCAGTTGGCCCGTGTCCCCTCCCCCGCCGCCTCGGCGTACCGCGCGTCGCCGAGGCGGCTCCGCGCGGTCTGCTCGATCCGGGCCACGTCAGGACTTGAGCGGTCCTGCAGCCCTCGTACGTCCGCGCTCGCCGCGAGAAGACGCGCGGCCTGCTCGGGCTCGTCGCGGCGCAGTGCCAGGTCCGCGACCCCGACGAGCACATGCGCGACCAGCATCGCGTGTCCCGCCTCGTTGGCCGCGTCGAAGGCCGCGACACGGTGTGCCCGGGCCTCGCCGATGTCGTCGGCGAGGTAGCCGAGCACGTCGTGCCTCATCGCGCGGATGTTCGCCCCCTCCGCTTCGTCGCCCAGCAGGGTGGCCACGAGGCCGAGTTGGTGGTGTGCCTCCTCGATGTCGCCGCCCCACCGCGCGAGGTCCATCTTCGCGAGGGCCAGCTCGGCCAGCGCGTTCGGCCAGGTGACGCGCTCCGCGCACCGCTGCGCCTCGGCGACGGCGGCGGCGCAGGCATCCTCGTCGCCGAGCAGCCAGTACAGCCGCGCCTGCAACGACCGCAACCGGATGACGTCCTCGGTGGCACCGACCTCGGTGACGACCGTGATCGCCTGCTCGTAGTACTCGCACGCGCCGGTGAACTCGCCGCGCACGGCGATCCGGTCCGCCAGCTCGCTGAGGGCGAACGAGATCCCGAACCGTTCGCCGAGCGCCCGGAACTCGGCGAGCGCCGTCTGAAGGTGCGCGTCCGCGTCCCGTCCACCGTGGCCGAGCATGATCCGCGTCTTGCCCATGTGCAGCCGGGCGAGGGCGCGTACCCAAGGGTCCTCGCTGTCGAGCAGCGGTTCGAACGCCGACAGGACCGCGTCGGGCCCGTGCAGCATGCGTTCCAGCGCGGTCACGAGTTCAAGGAGCGGGGATCCGTTTCGGCTGAGCCGACTGAACCGGTGTGCCCTGTGGATCGACTCCGCGGCCTCCTGCGCGTCGCCACGGCCGGAGCTCACGAACAGCACGACCAACAAGTACGCCATGGCCCGGACCTCGTCGGTCACCTCGCCCGGCGTCCTGGTGGCCGCGGTGATCAGCTCGACGCCCTCGGTCCTGTGCCCCGCGAGCCACCAGTACCAGCCCGTACTCGCCGCGAGGCGCATCGCCGCCTGCGCATCGCCCGCCGCGAGCGCGCCGCGCATCGCCGAACCGATGTTGTCGTGCTCGGCATCGAGCGTGGCGAGCCACTCCAGTTGCCCTGCGCGGCGAAGATGCGGCTCCGCGGTCTCGGTGAGTTCGGTGAAGTGGGCGAGATGCGCATGGCGCGCCGACTCCGACTCCCCCGCCTCCGCGAGCCGGTGCCCGGCGTACTCCTTGATCGTGCCGATCATGCGGTAGCGCGGGGCGCTTTCGGCATCGGCGACCAGGAGCGACTTCTCGGTCAGCGCGGTGAGCAGTTCGAGCACCTGACCCCGCTCGACCGCGTCGCCCACGTCGGCTGCCTTTGCTGCGTCACCCGCGCAGACCCGCTCGGCCGCTTCCGCGCTCGCCCCGCCGGAGAACACCGAGAGCCTGCGCAACACCGTCCGCTCGGCGTCGGTGAGCAGGTCCCAGCTCCAGTCGACGACCGCACGCAGCGTCTTGTGCCGGGGCAACGCGGTGCGGCTGCCGCTGGTAAGGAGGCGGAACCGGTCGTCGAGCCGGTGGGCGAGCTGATCGACGGACATCGTGCGCAGGCTGGCCGCGGCCAGTTCGATAGCCAGCGGCATCCCGTCGAGCGCCCGGCAGACGCGCATCATCGTCGACAGCGTGCGGGCGTCGACCGCGAGGTCCCTGCGCACCGCCCCGGCCCGGTCCCGAAGGAGCTGGACGGCGGGGGCGGACGCGATCTCGTCCGGGCCCGCGCCCTCCTCGGGCAGGGCGAGGGGCTCGACCGGCCACAGCGCCTCCCCGGTGATGCCGAGCGGTTCCCGGCTCGTCGCCAGGATCCGCAGCCGCCTGCACTCCCCCAGCATCCGGTGGGCGAACAACGCCGCCGATTCGATCACGTGCTCGCAGTTGTCCAGGATCAGCAGTGTGTCCCGCTCGCGGATCGCGGCGATGAGCCGGTCCGTCAGTTCGGCGTTCGGGGCCCCGCCGAGCAGGGCGTCCCGCAGGCCAAGACCGGCGAGCGTCGACTGTGCCACGTCACCGTCCGCGCCGATGGCCGCGAGCTCCACGAGCCAGACGCCGTCCGGCAGTTCGCCGAGCAGCGTGCGCGCGGTCTCCGTGGCCAGCCTGGTCTTGCCCGAGCCGCCGGGCCCGATCACGGTGGTGAGCCGGTGCTCGGCGATGAGCTCGCGGACCGCGGCGACGTCGGCCTCCTTGCCGACGAAGGTGGTCAGTTCGGCACGCAGGTTGGTCTTGCGGCTCTCCTCCCGCCGACCTGACTCGCCCCGCAGCAGCGCGACGTGCAGGGCGGCAAGCTCCGGCGAGGGGTCGACGCCCAGCGCGTCGGCCAGGGCCTCCCGCGCACGCTGGTACGCAAGGAGCGCCTCGCTGTCGCGACCGGCCGCGGCCAGGGCACGTATCAGCGCGGCGACGAGGCGTTCCCGCAGCGGATGCGCGGCCACCAGGTCGGTCAGCTCCGTGACCATCTCCGCGCCGCGCCCGAGGGTGACCTCCGCGTCGGCCCGCTCCTCCATGGCGGTCAGGCGCAAACCTTCGAGCCGGATGATCGCAGCGTCGAACGCGGCGCTGTCCTGCAGGCCGACGTCCTGCATCGCCGCACCGCGCCACAGCCCGACGGCCTCGTGCAGCAACCGCACCCGCCCATGACCGTCCTCGGTGCCGGTCCGGCCCGCGACGACGAGACGTTCGAACCGCACGGCGTCGACGACGTCGGGCCCGACCTTCAGCCGGTAGCCGTCCGTCTGCCCCTCGACCACTCCGTCCGGCAGGGCCTTCCGCAGCCGGGAGACCAAGCGCTGCAGGGAGTTCGTCGCGTCGGCGGGCGGGTGTTCTCCCCAGATCCAGTCGACGAGGGACGCCTTCGGCACGGCCTGACCCGGCTTGAGCGCGAGGGCGATCAACAGCCCGCGCAGCCGCGCGCCCGGCACGTCGGCCAGGCCACCGTCGTCGGTGCGCACCTCGAATGGGCCCAGCATCCCTATCTGCACCCGCTGATTTTGCCATGGGCGCCAGGCGGGCCGTTTCAGATGGATTCGGCTCAATAGTGCCTCGCCGACGGATAGTTGAGCGCCGGATTCGGGCGGGAGGGCCGAGGAGTCAGTTCCGGAAGCGTCTCAGGCTTCCATCCCGCTGAACTCCCTGAGCAAGCCCCTCAACGAGTCTCCGCCGCCTCCCGCAACGCCCCCAGCACCCTGCTCACCGCGGCGCCCCCCGCCGCCCCGCGACGCACCGCCGCCACCACATGCCGCCGCGGCCGATCCGCTGCCAGCTCCCGCATCACCACGTCGTCACGGCGGACCGCCGCCATCCGCGGGACCAGGGCCACCCCCATCCCCGCATCCACCATCGCGAGGATCGCCGTCCAGCCGGACGCGGAATGCGCCTGCTCGGGCGTGAACCCGGCCCCCTCGCACGCCGCGAGGGTGATCTCCGACCAGGGGCCGCTGCCCCCGAAGATCCACGGCTCCCCGGCCAGATCCGCGAGCCGGAGCCCCTCGGCCGCCGCCAGCGGATGATTCCCGGGCAGCGCCACGTCCAGCGGATCCGCGAGGAGCGACTCCCGCGTGAAGCGCGTGTCCGCGTCCGGAGACGCGGGCGCCGTCACCGCCAGGGACAGGGCCACGTCCACCTCCCCCGCCGCAAGCAACTCGTACGCCTCCGCGGCCTCCACCTCACGGACCCGCACCGAGATTCCGGGCGCCGCCGCCCGCAGCTCCCGCACCGCCGGGACCACGAGCGCGGGCACCGCTGTCGAGAAGGCGCCGACCCGCACCTCCCCCGCCTCGCCCTGCGCGTACGCGGCCAACTCCGCGTCCGCGCGCTCCAGCTGGGCGAAGACCGCTTCCGCGTGCCGCAGCACCAGGTGCGCCGCGTCCGTGAGGCGGACCCGCCGCCCGTGCGCCTCGAGCAGCGGCACCCCCAGCTGCTTCGCGAGGTTGGACAGCTGCTGCGACACCGCCGACGGCGTCATCTGCAGCGTCCGCGCCGTCGCCGTGACCGTGCCCCGCTCGCTCAACGTACGCAGGATCTGCAGTTTCTTGATGTCCCACTCGCTCATGGAGTCAACGTACCGACTGGTCAGGAGAGGTGATCCCACGGGACGCGCCCCCTACTTCGTACGCGCCGAGCCGAGCACGACCCCGCCCAGGATCAGCCCCATGCACATCACCTGCAGCCACCCCATCGCCTCGCCGAGCAGCGCGAAGGAGAGCAGGGCCACGCACACCGGCTGGAGGTAGTAGATGACCCCGGCGCGGGCGGCGCCGATGATCGAGATCGCCTTGTTCCAGGCGAAGAAGGCGATCGCGGACGAGACGACACCGACGTACAGGAGCGGGGACACCGTCCCGGGGGTGGGCTCGAAGCCGCCCTGGAGCACATAGCTGGCCACGAACACGGGAAGCAGCATCAGCGCGCCGAGCGTGAACGTCGCGAAGAGGAACGGCAGTCCGCCGATCTCGGCCGGCTTGCGCTTGAGCAGCGCGCTGTACGAGCCGAAGGCGATGGCCCCCCCGATCACCCACAGGTCGCCCACCGCGAAGTCCATGGAGAGGGATCCCCCGGAGACGAGGACCAGGACGCCCGCGCACGCGATCAGCATGCCCGTCACGCGGCGCGCGCCGAGCTTCGCGCCGCCGATGCGTTCGTACACCGCCATCAGGACCGGTGACGCGGCCATGATCATGCCCATGTTGCCCGCGGTGGTGGTGACGCCCGCCTGGTTGACCAGGGTGTTGTAGATGGTGACGCCGAGGAGGGAGGCGAGGAGCAGGAAGCGCAGGTGCCCCCGGAGCAGGGCCCGCTGCCGCCATGTCTGCCGCGCCGCGAACGGCGCCACCACCGCGATCGCGATGATCCAACGCCAGAACGCGTGCTGAATGGGCGGCACGGTGTCGGCCAGGGCGCGCGAGGTGACGAAGCTGCCCGACCAGACGACGGTGGCGAGAGCCGCGAGGGCGAGGCCGAGGCCTATGGGGCGTGCGGCTCGCCGCTGCACCTTGCTCGCCACCGTCGGGGTCGACGCACTCGACGTGGCATGGGTCGACGCACTCGACGTGGCATGGATGGAGGTCGTCCGGTCCAGGACCGTCACTGATATCCCCTGCTCTCTCTCCCGATCGGCCCGCGGCTCGTGGCCTGGGGCCCATGGCCCGGGAAAACACGAACCCCGCCGAGGTGGTCACCACCCGGCGGGGATCTCTTGGCTGATCTCTTGGTTGGCTGCGGGGCTACCGTCGCATCCCCACACCCATCAGGTCCATCGAATCTTTTCGAGACATCTTTGAAGTGAAACTGAACAGTTTCATGCCGCGCCCCATTCCCCCAGCGCCGCCCGCACCGCTTCCGCGTCCGCCTCGTCCGCAGCCCACGCCACATACCCGTCGGGGCGGACGAGGAGGGTCGTGCGCCGGTCGCTCGCCCAGTGCGTCACGACGGCTTGCCCCGCCCCGTCGCCCACCTTGTAGTCCTCGCCCTCCGGGACGATCAGTACGAACTCGCCCTCGCGCAGGGCCTCGTAGAGCCGCCCCTCCTTGAGCGCGATGTCCGGAGCGCGGTGCCCGGCCATGCGGTGGGCGCCCTTCGGGGCGGGGTAGGCGTAGCCGATGCCGGTGATCTTGCCGATCGCCTTCTCGCGGACCGGGCGCACGGCGCTGACGAAGGACGCGAACACGGCGCGCCCTGCGATCGACCACGGGCGCTTGGCCATCGCGAGCCGCACGATCCCGCCGCTGCTGCGCAGGACCGCCTTGCCGATGGGGTGCCGCTCGGACTGGTAGGTGTCGAGCAGGCCATCCGATGCGCGGCCGTTGACCGCCGCCGCCAGCTTCCAGCTGAGGTTCACGGCGTCCTGCAGGCCGGTGTTCATGCCCTGGCCGCCCGCCGGGGTGTGGACGTGCGCGGCGTCCCCGGCGAGGAAGACCCGGCCGACCCGGTACGCGGGCGCCTGGCGCTCGTCGCTGTGGAAGCGGGACATCCAGCGGGCGTCGTGCATGCCGTAGTCGCGGCCGAGCGCGAGCCGGGTGATCTCCTTGACCTCTTCGAGGTCGAGAGGCTCGCTGTCGGGGACGTTGTGGGCGCGGTTCCAGCCGATGACGCGGTAATAGCCGTCGGCGAAGGGCGCGATGAAGGCGAAGGCGTCACCGGCGGCGTTCACCGTGAGGACCGACGCGGGCTTCTCGGCGAGCTTCACGTCGGCGAGGACGAGCGAGCGGATGGCGGACTTCCCGGGGAAGGGCAGGCCGATGGCCTTGCGGACCGGGCTGTGCATTCCGTCGGCGCCGACGACGTACGCGGCCCGCAGCGTGGCCGACTCGCCGCCGGGGCCTCGGACTTCGAGGGTCACCCCGTCCGCGTCCTGGGTGAGTCCGGTGACCTCGTTGTCGTACCGGAAGTCGACACCGGCCGCGATCGCCCGCCGTTCGAGGACACGCTCCACCTCGTACTGCGGCAGGACAAGGAGGTGGTTGTAGCGCGAGGGCAGCTTCTCCAGGTCCACGTCGAGGTGGGCGAAGAGGCGCAGGCGGCCCAGCGTCTTGCCCATGGCCTCCAGTTCGTCGGCGAGGCCGCGCGCGTCGAGCTGTTCGAGGGTGCGGGCGTGCAGCACCAGGGCGCGCGAGAGGTTGCTGATCCCGTGCGGCCGCTTCTCAAGGAGGGTGACGGGGACGCCCGCCGCCGCCAGGTCCCCGGCGAGCAGCAGCCCGGTGGGGCCGGAGCCGACGACAATCACAGCGGGGTCCGAGGTGCTCGCAGCGCCCGCGGTGCCGGTCGTTTCCTGGGTTCCGTTCATGGCGGCCTCCTTGTGCCAACAACTGTTGGTCAACGCTTGTTGGCTAACGTAGGGCCGCCGTCATGGACTGTCAACACATGTTGGCCTACGCTTGTTGGCATGAACGAAAGCGCACCCGCTCCAGTGACCGATGCGGCCACGGCGACCGATACGGCCACAGCGGCCGAGGAAGCCGCGGCTCCGCCCCGTCGCTCCGACGCGACCCGCGGCGCGATCCTCGCCGCCGCCCGCGAGCGGTTCGCCGCCGACGGCTATGAACGGGCCACCATCCGCGCCATCGCCAAGGACGCGCGGATCGACCCGTCGATGGTGATGCGCTATTACGGCAACAAGGAGGGCCTGTTCGCCGCGGCCTGCTCCATCGATCTGCGCCTGCCCGAACTCACCGCGGTGCCGCACGAGGACGTCGGGCGCGCCCTGGTGACTCACTTCCTCGACGTCTGGGAGACGGACGAGGTGCTGACCGCGATGCTCCGCGTCGGCATCACGAACACGGCGGGCGCCGAGCGCATGCAGGGCATCTTCAGGGACCAGCTGCTGCCGGTCGCGCGCCGCGTCTGCCCCGATCCCGCCGACGCGCCGACACGCGCCGGACTCTGCGCCTCACAGATCCTCGGCATGGCGCTGACCCGCTATGTGCTGCGGTTCCCGCCGGCGGTCGCGCTGTCGGGCGAGGAGATGGCGGACTGGGTCGGGCCGACGATCCAGCGCTACCTCACGGCCGAGCGGCCCTGACGTACCCGTACGCACACGTAGGGGCTCTTGGTCGTCGTACGCGACGTATGCG
>NZ_JBHTSF010000205.1:9896-14049 GCF_042795295.1 Streptomyces sp. NPDC056486 | reverse complement strand
GCCACCTGATGGTGGGCGCCCCGGCCGGGCTCTCGTGCAGTGCGGTGAACGTGGTCCAGGCGCGTGGCCTAGGCCTCGTCGTCGGGCTTCTCTTCACCCTCGGTGGCGTCGACCTCGGCCTCGAGGCCGAGCTGCTCGACGAGCCAGCGGTCGAACTCGATCGCGGCCCGCACCCAGCTGACCGTCGACGACACGAAGTGCTCGAGGGAGACACCCGTGCCGATCAGCATCTGCGCCTCGCCGATGAGGCGGACGGTGCCGTCGTCGTGGGTGTGCGTGTAGACCTTCGGCCACAGGGTGCGACGGTTCCAGTCGTCGATCGCCTCGTGAAGCTGGGGCTTCTCTTCGATCCCGTGGGCGCGGTCGTAGAACGTCCGCACCGAGAAGACCTGCTGGTCACCCTCGCCACGGAACATGAAGTACGTGCGGAACTCCTCCCACGGCGCCGCGAGGTCTCCCTCTTCGTCGACGACGTGCTTGAGCTCCATCTGGTCCAGGAGCTGCTTGACCAGGTCCTGGTCGGGGACAACGGGGCCCGCCGGTCCATCGCCCTGCTGCGGTTCGGGCTGTCCCCCGAAATTCGGAATCGAGGACGGGTCGATGCTCACGTGCTTAGTCCCTTCGTACGGATTCCGCCATCCTGCCCCATGTCGGGCGGGGGCCCGCAACCCCCGCCCGTGATGTGACCGGGTTATGCCTTCTCCGCTGTCGCCGGACCGACGATCAGGCCGTCCCCGAAGGTGTCCACGCGCACCGTGTCCCCGTCCTTCACCTCGCCCGAGAGGATCTCCTTGGCGAGCATGTCGCCGATGGACGTCTGGATGAGGCGGCGCAGCGGCCGTGCGCCGTACGCCGGGTCGTTGCCCTCGTCCGCCAGCCAGGCCAGCGCGTCGGGAGAGACCTCAAGGGTGAGGCGCCGCTCGGCGAGACGCTTGGCGAGACGGTCGATCTGCAGCTCGGCGATGTGCGCGAGCTCGTCCTTGCTGAGCGCGGAGAAGACGACGAGGTCGTCGAGCCGGTTCAGGAACTCCGGCTTGAAAGAGGCCCGCACGATGTCCAGGACTTGCTGCTTCTTCTCCTCGGGTGACGTCGTCGGCTCGACGAGGTACTGACTGCCGAGGTTGGAGGTCAGGACGAGGATGGTGTTGCGGAAGTCCACCGTCCGCCCCTGCCCGTCGGTGAGGCGTCCGTCGTCCAGGACCTGGAGCAGCACGTCGAAGACTTCCGGGTGCGCCTTCTCGACCTCGTCGAGCAGCACGACGCTGTACGGGCGCCGCCGTACGGCCTCGGTGAGCTGGCCGCCCTCTTCGTAGCCGACGTAGCCGGGCGGGGCTCCGACCAGCCTGGCCACGCTGTGCTTCTCGCCGTACTCGCTCATGTCGATACGGACCATGGCGCGCTCGTCGTCGAAGAGGAAGTCCGCGAGTGCCTTCGCCAGCTCGGTCTTGCCGACGCCGGTCGGCCCGAGGAAGAGGAAGGACCCGGTGGGGCGGTCGGGGTCGGCGATCCCGGCGCGCGTGCGGCGCACGGCGTCCGACACCGCCCGCACGGCCTCGGTCTGCCCGATGAGCCGCTTGCCGAGCTCGTCCTCCATGCGGAGCAGCTTCTGCGTCTCGCCCTCAAGGAGGCGCCCGGCGGGGATGCCGGTCCAGGCTCCGACCACATCGGCGATGTCGTCGGGGCCGACCTCCTCCTTGACCATGGTGTCCTTCGAGACCTCTTCCTCGGCCTCGGAAGCGACCTCGAGGTCGTGTTCGAGCGTGGGGATCTCGCCGTAGAGCAGCTTGCTCGCGGTGTCGAAGTCGCCGTCGCGCTGGGCGCGTTCGGCCTGGCCGCGCAGCTCGTCGAGCTTCTCCTTCAGCTCACCGACGCGGTTGAGGGACTGCTTCTCCTTCTCCCAGCGGGCATTGAGCCCGCGCAGCTCCTCCTCCTTGTCGGCGAGGTCGCGCCGCAGCCTTTCGAGGCGCTCCTTGCTCGCGGGGTCGGTCTCCTTGCTGAGGGCGAGCTCCTCCATCTTGAGCCGGTCGACGGAGCGCTGGAGTTCGTCGATCTCAAGAGGGGAGGAGTCGATCTCCATCCGCAGCCGGGACGCGGCCTCGTCCACGAGGTCGATGGCCTTGTCCGGGAGGAAACGCGAGGTGATGTACCGGTCGGAGAGCGCGGCGGCCGCGACGAGCGCGGAGTCGGCGATCTGGACCTTGTGGTGGGCCTCGTAGCGCCCCTTGAGCCCGCGGAGGATGGCGATCGAGTCCTCGACGCTCGGCTCGTCCACGAGGACCTGCTGGAAGCGCCGCTCAAGGGCCGGGTCCTTCTCGATCCGCTCGCGGTACTCGTCGAGGGTGGTCGCACCGACCATCCGCAGCTCGCCGCGGGCGAGCATGGGCTTGAGCATGTTGCCCGCGTCCATGGCGGAGTCCCCGCCCGCCCCGGCCCCCACGACGGTGTGCAGCTCGTCGATGAACGTGATGATCTGCCCGTCGCTGTCCTTGATCTCGGAGAGGACGGTCTTGAGTCGCTCCTCGAACTCACCGCGGTACTTCGCGCCGGCGACCATGGCACCGAGGTCGAGGGAGACGAGCCGCTTGTTCTTCAGCGACTCGGGAACGTCGCCCTTCACGATGCGCTGCGCGAGCCCTTCGACGACGGCGGTCTTGCCGACGCCGGGTTCGCCGATGAGGACGGGGTTGTTCTTCGTGCGCCGGGACAGGACCTGCACCACGCGCCGGATCTCCTGATCACGGCCGATGACGGGGTCGAGCTTTCCCTCCCTGGCGGCAGCGGTGAAGTCCGTCCCGAACTTCTCCAGTGCCTTGTACTGACCCTCCGGGTCCGGAGTGCTCACCCGGCGTCCTCCCCTTGCCTTCTCGAACGCGTCGAGCAGCTTCTTGGCGGTGGCCCCGTGCTTGCTCAGGACCTCGCCGGCGGAGCCGCCCTTGGCGGCGACGCCGATCAGCAGATGCTCGGTGGAGAGGTAATCATCGCCCAGCTCCTTCGCCCGCTGCGAGGCGTCGGCGATGACCGCGAGCAGTTCGCGGTTGGGCTGCGGCGGCGCGACGGTCGACCCGGTGACGCTGGGCAGGCTGCTCAGCGCCCGCTCGGCGTCGGCGCGGAGTGCTGCCTGATCGGCGCCGACCGCGGCGAGCAGGTCGATGATGTTCTCGTTGTCCTGCCCCTCGAGCAGCGCGAGCAGCAGATGCGCGGGGGTCAGATCGGGATGCCCTTCCTCCACGGCCCGGCTACTGGCCGCGTTGATCGCGTCCCGGCTCCTGTTGGTCAGCTCGGCGTCCACTTGAGTCGTCTCCTCCTTGCGATCCGTATGTCCCGGTGGCTCGATGTCCCGGTGCTCGATGCCCCGGTGCTCGATGCCCCGTGGCTCGATGCCCCGTGGCTCGAGTGGCCTGGCCCACCTGACTTAAACAGCGTACATAAAGTTGAGTCTATTCCACTCAAGTAGGGGAAAGGAGGGTGCGGGGGAGGGTGCGGGGGAGGGGAAATCGGCAGGTGGGCGGATGGTGTGGGCGGACGGTTAAGTTCCCTCCATGGCCATGGACCCGCAGCATCCGACCCCCGCGTACCTCAGTTTCTGGCGTGAACGCCATCTGTGCACACTGACGACGCCCCGCCCCGACGGCACCCCGCACGTCGTGCCGGTCGGCGTGACCTACGACCCCCAGGCGGGCGTGGCCCGCGTCCTCGCGAGCAGGACGAGCACGAAGGTCTCGAACATCCTCGCGGCGACGGACGCAGAGGGGGCTGGTGGCCCTGGGGCGCGGGTGGCGGTCTGCCAGGTCGACGGGCGGCGCTGGGCCACGCTGGAGGGGCTCGCGCGTGTGCGTACGGAGGCGGAGGAGATCGCGGAGGGCGAGCGGCGCTACGAGGAGCGGTACGGGAGGCCGCCGAGGGTGAATCCGCACCGGGTGGTGATCGAGATCAGGCTGACGCGGGCGATGGGGACGCGGGCGCTGCGCACGCAGGCGCCGGACGAGGCGTAGTCCCTCGCGAATTGCCCGGCACACACCACAGCGGCGGCACCCGGGTTAGGGGCGCGGGGGGGCCGCGGGGGGGGGGCAGCCCGGCGCGAAGTAGAAAGCGGGGGGGTCGCGGCGGGCGCGGGGGGGGGTGGGTGTGGTGGGTGGTGTGTTGGCGGCAGAGG
>NZ_JBHTSF010000205.1:0-9886 GCF_042795295.1 Streptomyces sp. NPDC056486 | reverse complement strand
TCCTCTCGCGCCGCCGCGGGGGGGGGGGGCGGGGGGGGCGCCCCCCCCGGCGGCGGCCGGGGCTTTCGCCCCGCCTCCAGGCCCCCCCACCCCCCCCGCGGCCCCCCCGTTTTACCGCCCCCGGGGCCCCCCGCTGCTGGGGGAAGCACCTGCGCGATGTACAACGACGGGGGATCGCGTCAGGCGCTGCGGGGGGTGGCTGTGATGGCTCTTGTAGTGCCCGAACTCTGCTGTTCCTGCTGCTCGCCGGGCCGGCCGGGGTCACCGACCAGCTGGTGGTCACGCCGGTCGAGATTGACGAAGACCATCCCGTACCGAATGGCACACCGCACGGGCTGCGGGGCGCCGCGCGGCTTGCGGAGGCACCGGTAGGCCCGGATCTCCTCCTCGTCGTCACGGGTGACGACCACCGGCTCACCGAGAAGCGTGACCATCAACGAGTCGCCTGCGTGGGGTATCGCGGTGGCAAGATCGATGAAGTGCCAACCTGAGCGGTAGGCGGTGGCCATTTCTCGGCGGAATGTGCGGTCGTCCGGCGGGGTACTCATGCGCCTGCTCCCGCCGGTGCAACGCCCCAGGCAAGGTCACCCGGTAGAGCTGCGACGGAATTCGTGCCGGTGCTGTGGGGGTGGCTTCCCCAGGCGAGATCAAGACTGTTCGCCATGCCCATAACCAGCCCTGCGGAGAAGGTGGTGACAAGCACCGAGCGAAGCATGCGCTTAAACATGGTCGGCTTCGTCCTCACTTGGTAGGTTCCTCTCCCCCGGCTCAACAAGACGATGTCTCAATCGAGCACGTCAAAGCCACAGAGACGATGCATCATGTTCTTGCACGTTCAGGACCCTGGGGGGTGGAGATTTGGTTACATCAAGCGCGAAACCGACACATCCTCACCCTGCAACCCCTCTTTGTGACGAAGGTTCCAGGTTGTACGCCCTCGCGTTGAGCGACGGCCGCCTGCCTCGTTCCAAGGCTGAGAACGCACCCTGCCTACTTGAGTTCGCTCTTCTGCACCCTGACCCGGACGATGCGAACTGGCTCCGCCCGGTTTCTCCGTCCGCCGCTCTCGCACAGCGTCTCCACCCTCTCGAACGGGAGATCCAGGACCGCAGGAGAGTCGCCGTTGAATTGACCGATGTCTTTGAGCCATTCATGGCGATCACCGCCCGGACCGAACCATCGACGCACGCCATCACCGTGCTGGAGGGTGACGCCCGCATCAACGAGGTCATCGAGCGTGCCACAGCGGAGTGCCGTACTGAAGTTCTCACCGTTCAGCCCGGAGGTGGCCGGAGCGAGAACCTTCTCAACGTGGCGATAAAACGCGGCCAGGCAGTCCTCGACCGCGGCATCACGATGCGCACTCTCTACCAGCACACGGCCAGGCACAGCCAGGGGACTCTCGCCTACGCGGCTCATATGGCCCAGGGAAACGTAGAGATCCGGACCCTGGAAGAGTTGATCGACCGATTGATGATCTTCGATCGCACTGTTGCGCTCATACCGGCACGTGACGACCGCCAAGTCGCCTTGGAGCTACGCCACCCCGGCATGGTCGAGTACCTGGCCAAGGTCTTCGAGCAACTCTGGCGTCGCGCCACTCCGCTGGTCGACGAGGCCCCCTACGCCCCCTCCACCGACGGCATCACCGGTGTGCAGCGCACCATTGCCAAACTGCTCATCGAAGGCCACGTGGACGAAGCCATCGCCCGTCGCCTGGGTATGAACGTCCGCACCTGCCGAGCCCACATCGCCAAGATCGCCGCCGCCCTGGGCAGTGGAAGCCGTGCTCAGCTCGGCTACCTGATCGCCCAGTCCGGGATCCTGGACAAGGATCAGTGAACTCGGTCAGGGAGCGAGCGGAACGTGACGATGAAGACTCATTCGCACGGAGCTGACGAGCTGTGTGAGGCGGGCTCCGCCTTGTACGCACTCGCGCTGACCGAGGGCCGCATTCGGAGTGAGGAAGCCGAGCCCGCACCCTGCCTGATCGGCCTCGGCCTCCTACAGGCCGACGCCGAAGACACGCAGTGGCTCCGGCCCACAGCACCCACGGTGGCTCTCCCCCGCCTACTCGAAGGCATCGAAAAGGACATCGCGCATCACCGGCACCGGGGGACCCAACTGGCCACGGCATTCGAGTCACTCATGGCTCTCGCCCCACGCATGCCCACCTCTGAAGGCCCTGCCGCCATCACCGTGCTGCATGGACTTCCCCACATCCAGAAGACGGTGGCACAGGCACTGGCTGACTCCAGCCGAGAGATGCTGTCCATCCAACCCGGTGGATACCGCCCCCCTGAGGCCCTCGCCCAATCCCTTGCCGACGCAAGAGGCGTCCTCGCCAGAGGTGGCCGCATGCGCACTCTGTACCAGCACACCTCACGCCACTCGCTGTCCGTGTTCGGCTATCACGAGCAGCTCCAGGGCGACACAGAGGTCCGCACCCTGGCCGAAGTCACCGAGCGCCTCTTCGTCTTCGACCGCGTCGTCGCCTTCATCCCGGCGAACAGAGACCGCAGTGTCGCGCTGGAGATCCGGCTTCCCACCCTCGTCGAATATCTCGCCACTACCTTCGAATGTCTCTGGAGCCTGGCCACCCCCATGTATCCGCATTCGGCGCAACTGCCGTCGGACAACGACGGCATCACCACCCGGCAGCAAGCCATCGCTCACCTCCTGGTCGACGGCCTCACAGACTCGGAGATCGCCATACGCCTCGGCATGAACGTCCGCACCTGCCGAGCCCACATCGCTAAGATCGCCGCCACCCTGGACAGCCACAGCCGGGCCCAACTCGGCTATCTCATCGGCCGGTCGGGAATGCTTCGACAGAATCACTGACCGGGGGCGAGCACGCCATGGCTGGCGCACACATACCGCACGGGGCCGAGGAGCTCTGCGAGTCAGGTTCGGCCACATACATCCGCGCCTTGCGCGAGAGCCGCATCCTCAGGGACGAAGCTGAACAGGCCCCCTGCTTGATCGATTTCGGGCTCCTCCACCCCGATGTCAACGACATGCGATGGCTACGCCCCACAGCCCCGGCCGTCGCCTTGCCCCGCCTGCTTCGCGTCATCGAGGACCACATAAGCCACCACCGTCGCCGAGAGCAGAACCTGACGGCGGCATTCCAGTCCTTCCTCACGCTGAACGACCGCTCGGAACCGGACTGCGAGCCATCCGCCGTCACTGTTCTGGAAGGCGTCACGCGAATCGACGCGGCAATAGACCAAGCAGTCGCCGGCATCTCTCAGGAGGTACTCACCGTCCACGCCAGTGGCGCAGGCCGTCCCGAGCGCCTGGCAGCTACTCTTCCCCGTGAGCAGAAGGTCCTGTCCCAGGGTGGTCGCGTGCGCGCTCTCCACCAGCGGACCACGCACCAATCACTTCTGATGCTCGCCCACTATGAACAACTGCAGGGCGACGTCGAAGTCCGCAGCCTCGACGTAGTCACCGAAGGCCTCCTCGTCTTCGATCGGACCATGGCTCTCATTCCGGCAAGTAAGAACCCGGATCGCCTGGTTGCTCTGGAAATCCGTCACACCGCCCTCGTGGACTACCTCGCCACCACCTTCGAGCGCCTTTGGCTGCTGGCCACGCCCATGCTTCCGACTGCGACTCCCCAACCCCCGGCGAACGGGATCTCCACCCGCCAACGAGCTATAGCCGGCTTGCTGGTCGAAGGCCTCACCGACACCGAGATCGCCGCCCGCCTGGGCATGAACGTCCGCACGGCCCGCGTCCACATCGCCAAGCTCGCCAACACCCTCGGCAGCAACAGCCGGGCCCAGCTCGGCTACCTCATCGGCGGATCAGGAATTCTCGACGACTAGACGTGGGGGCGCTTTCCTACTCCGGACCGGCGCGTGCGCAACTGCCCCCGAACGCATCACATAGCTTCAGGTAAACGGGAGGAGCCCATCATGCCAGTCGAGCACATATCGCATGGGGTCGAGCAGCTCTGTGATTCAGGCTCGGCCATATACGTCCGCGCCCTGCACGAAGGCCGGATCCGGAGTGAGCAGGCCGAAGCAGCCCCTTGCCTCATCGACTTCGGCCTGCTTCACCCGGACATCGACGACGTTGAATGGCTGAACCCCATCACCCCGGCTGCCGCCCTCCCTCGCCTCCTCCGCACCATCGAGGGCCACGTCACGGAACAGCGTCGGCGGGAAGACTTGCTCACTGCGGCGTTCCAGCCGCTCATGGCCCTGGACCCGCGAGGGTCCGCAGCCTCGGACGACCCCGCGATCACCGTTCTCGACGGCCTGGAACGCATCAGCGCGGCTATCGACCAGGCCATGTCCGACACCACAGAGGAATTCCTCGCCGTCCAACCAGGCGGCACCCGCCCTCCGGAAACCTTGGCCGAAGTCTTCACCCGCGACCAGGCGCTGCTCAGCCGCGGCTGTCGCATGCGAACTCTCTACCAGCACACGACCCGCCATTCGCTGCCCGTTCTCGCCTACTTCGAGCGCCTGGACGGCGATGTCGAAGCCCGCACTCTCGACGAGGTCACCGAACGGCTCTTCATCTTCGACCGCAACGTGGCTTTCATCCCGGCGAACAAAGACCGCAGTCTCGCCCTCGAACTTCGCCACCCTGCTGTGGTCGACTACCTCGCCACCACCTTCGACCGCCTGTGGCGCCTGGCCGACCCCATGTGGCCCAAGTCCTTCCCCCAGCCCTCGGAGAATGGGATAACCGCCCGCCAACGCGCCATCGCGGGACTTCTCGTCGAAGGTCACACCGACTCCGAAATAGCCGCCCGCCTGGGTATGAACGTGCGTACTGCGCGGGTACACATCGCCAAGCTCGCAGCAACCGTGGGCAGTCACAGCCGGGCCCAACTCGGCTTCCGGCTAGGGCAGTCGGGTCTCCTCGATCAGGAACACTAGGGAATCGCACTTCAACCAAGCGACGGCAAGGGCAACATGACCATTGGCCACTACGCACACGAACCCCATGAACTGTGCGGGGAGGGCATGGCCGCGTATGCCCGTGCCCTACGCGACAGCGGTATCAGCTCCCAAGATGTCGCCGGCACTCCCTGCCTTGTCGACTTCGGCCTCCTGCGGCCCGACGCCGACAGTACGCAATGGCTACGCCCCGTCTCACCTTCCGTCATCCTCCCTCAGCTGCTCCAGGGAATCGCGGACGGCATCGCCCATCAGCGCCGCCGTAAAGCGCAGTTGGCTTTCGAATTCGACCGGTTGATATCGCTGGCCCCCAACCAGAACCCCGCTACGGGCGCTTCCGGCGTCGTCGTGCTGAAGGGGTTCCCACGTATCGACGAAGTCATCGACCAAACGACGGCGGCCACCACCGATGAGATCCGCATCATCCAACCGGGCGGCCAGAGACTGCCAGGACATCTGGCCGACTCGCGACCCGTTGAGCAGAGGTTCCTCCAGCGAGGTGGTCGGATACGTACGCTCTATCAACACACGACACGCCACTCGTTGGCGACTTTGGCCCACTACGAACGGTTGCAGGGCAACGTCGAGGTCCGCACTCTGGACGAACTTCCCGAGCGGCTCTTCGTCTTCGACCAGCGGGTGGCGATGATCCCCACACGGGAGGCTCTGGACGTGGCCATACAACTGCGCCATCCCGCAGTTGTGGCTCACCTCGCCGCAGGTTTTGAACTCCTCTGGCGCAGAGCGACTCCCATGTACCCAGCCCCTG
Organism: Streptomyces sp. NPDC056486; assembly: GCF_042795295.1. NCBI lineage: Bacteria > Bacillati > Actinomycetota > Actinomycetes > Kitasatosporales > Streptomycetaceae > Streptomyces > Streptomyces sp. NPDC056486. The sequence goes on along the minus strand of NZ_JBHTSF010000205.1, from coordinate 4,195 downwards.
CTCCGCTGCCCACGCCTGCGCAGGACGGCATCACCACCCGCCAGCGGGCCATCGCCACGCTCCTCACCGAGGGCCTGACGGACACGGAGATCGCCACCCGCCTAGGCATGAACGTCCGCACCACCCGGGCCCACATCTCCAAACTCTCGACCATCCTCGACAGCCGCAGTCGAGCTCAACTTGGCTACCTCATAGGCAAGTCCGGGATTCTGGGCCCGGAAGTCTGAGCCAACAGGGACCCTCATCGACACGCACAAATAACCGACTTCGCCGCCTTTGTCCCCACCTCAGCGGCATGCAGTGCAACAAGATGACGCTAGCGACGCATCCCCCAGTCAGACCAAAGTGATGTCGGCGGGGAGCCCGACTCGGGTCGACCCGGCGGCAATCGACTGATCGACCCTGTCGAGACTCACGACTGGGGGAGAAATCTTTGCGCCTTATGCGCCATATCCCCAGGGGGGGAAATGAAGAATAGTTCTTTTGCAAACCGAATAATGACCACCACGGCCGCGAAGGGTGTCGTCGTGGCGGCGTTGGCTGCTACGGCTATCGGCTTTACGGCTCCGATGTCGAGCGCCTCCGCCGAGAGGTCGTGGGATGACGGCTGCCGGGGGTACTGGTACTCAACCGCCGGTCACGGGTACTGCAACGACGCAAACACGTGGTATTCCAACGGGTGGTACACGGACTACAACTGCAACAACGAAATCGATGAGCAGCACTACGACAGGCTGCGCAACGGCTACCGGGGTAAGTACGACACCTATGAGTGCACGTTCAAGATAAACCACACGGACTCACACAAGTAGTTCACCAGCACTGGGGTGGGCCCACCGTTCCGTACCGGCGGGCCCACCCCGCAATTGGGGAATTCTATCTATGACGACTTATCCCGTCGCCCGATTGACGGCCCTCACACAGGGGTACGGCCGCCGACGCATCATCGAGGGTCTCGACCTGTCCATCCAGCCGGGGGTCACTGGATTGTTGGGCCCCAACGGAGCAGGCAAGACCACCTTGTTCCGTACCCTCGCCACGATCGCGCCACCACAGAGCGGATCACTGGAGCTCTTCAACAGGCCCGTCACCAGCGAACGGGATGTCCGGCAGGTCCGCCCTCGAATCGGCTACCTACCGCAGGACTTCGGCTACTACCCGGCGTTCTCCGTCACCGATTTCGTCCGCTACTGCGCCTGGCTGCGTGAGGTTCCGTCCAAGAAGGCCAAGTCGGCGACGGAGGAGGCACTGGCTGCCGTCGGGCTGACCGACCGGGCCCGCGATCGTATGAAGTCCCTTTCCGGCGGCATGCTCCGTCGAGCCGGTATCGCCGCAGCCATCGTCGGCTCACCGTCCCTGCTCCTCCTCGACGAGCCCACCGTCGGCCTCGACCCCGCGCAGCGCCTCGACTTTCGTGACCTCATTCGTTCCCTCGCCCGCGCCGGGGCTGCCGTTGTGCTCAGTACGCACCTGGTGGAGGACGTGGGCGCTGCTTGCGACGCTGTCCTCGTGCTCAGCGACGGCCAGGTGGTCCACAGCGGTACGCCCAAGGAACTGGCTGCGCTGTCAACACCGAAAGCTCCGGGAGACAGTCCGCTGGAGCGCGGCTACATGACGGTTCTGGGTAGCCGCGGATCGACCGAGGAAGCAGCATGCTGAACCCATACCGCATTGAGCTGCGACGCTCGCCCCTCCTCACCGCCTTCCCCGTGATGATCGCTGTCGACCTGCTGGTGCTCTTCGGGCGGTCCCAGTACTGGATAGGCGTGTGGCCCGAGGCGAGCGTGGCGGCACAGATCGTCACGCTCTTCCTGGGGCCCGTTCTCGCCGGCGTTTCCGCCTGGCAGGCCGGACGTTCCTCCCGGGCGGGGATGCCCGAGTTCCTTCTTGCGGCCGCTCGGCCGGGCTGGCGGATCGAGGCCGTGAGGCTGGCCGCCACCCTCACGCTCGGATTCCTCGCGTACGGGATCGGGTGCCTCACCGCCGCAGCCGTCTCGCTCGGCGATGCAGGGCCGGGCTTTCTGTGGCCGTCCTACCTGCTGCTCGGCGCCTCGACCCTGATCATTTTCGCGTCCGTGGGGCATCTGGCAGGTCGCTGGTGGCCCTCGGCGGGATTCACACCCATCGTCTGTGCACTGGGCTGCTTCATCAGCATGTTGGCCCTGCCGTTCAAATTCAACGTCCTTGCGGGACCACCGGATACCCACCTGAGCCCGCTACCGGTCGCCCTTCGCCTACTGTGCGCTCTCGCTCTCGCAGTGCTGGCCGTGACGGCACCGCCGCTGAAGAGGAAGGCCGAGCGCCAGACACCCCGCCGGAAACCGCCATGGCACATACGCGGTATTGCCGTCGGCTCGGTGGTCTGTTCCTTCACCGTACTGGCCGCGGTCCCAGCCGCAGGCGATCTGCGTGTGGAGCGTCCTGCCTCGGCCACCACGCCGCTGTGCGACCGTGCCGACGAGAGTGCCCCACGGGTGTGCGTCTGGCCCGAACACCGGAAGTACCTGCCAGAGCTGACGCAGATGGCTCAGCACCTCGACCAGGCGACTCACCCCTGGATCAAGGCCCCCGCTGAATTCTACGAATTCGGGCTCCAGCGAACCGACCTGGGAGACCGAGGCTTCGACATCGCCGAAGGGCACGTACGCACCGCGGCGATTGCCATGGCCGACCAGGTGTTCACCGCATCATTCGGCCGGTGCCGCCCACCCCAGGACGAACGTCGCGCATGGCAGTCCATGGACAATATCCACCTATGGCTCGAATACCAGGCCATGGGGCAAGACCCGGCCGTTGCCGACAAGGGACTCCATGTCGAAGGGGTCAATACCGCCCAGCGCGAGGCCACCAAGGCTGCGCGGATGCCGTCGGCCGAGCAGCGGAACTGGGTCGAGCAGGAGCGCAGCCACGTTCTTCGCGAGAGCTCTTGGTGCAAGCCTGATGAACGGCACTGATCTGCTCCGCTATGCGAGAGTCCACCGGGGCGCGGCGGTCCTCGCCGGGTGCGCGGCTGTCGCCCTTCTGTCGGCGTTCTTCGGTGGTACCGACATCGCGCTTCCCTCCATCGGCAGCGGAGGAGTCACCACAGGCGTGCCTTACCGGCAAGAGCTTCCGCTTCTCTCGGCGGTCTTCCTCTCCGCCGCTCTGGACGGAGCCATGTCGGCACACGATGCAATGGGCGCATCCACGATGCACCGATTGCGCGCCGCTTACTGCGCTGCTCTGACATTGACGGTCTGCGCCTTTTCGTTCGGTGCAGAGGCCCTTGCCAGTGGTCCGGCCTCCGGGATCGTCTTCGTGCGGTCCGTCTTGATCTGGCTGGGCCTCGCACTGCTGTCTGCCCGTGCGATGGGGCAGCAACTCGGCTGGGTCATCCCTCTGACTTCGGTCCTCTTTCTGGTCTGGTACCCCCTCAACTGGTGGGACTGGACGGCTAACCCGGCAACTGACCTCTTCAGTTGGGCCATTGCCGCCATTGCTCTGAGCCTCGGAGTCACGGCGACCGCGGCAACTCCCTGGCGATGTCGTCGCCGAACTCGTCACCAACCTCGGCAATAGACCCTGAGTAATGCCCTCTTCCGGGGTTCGTAAGAGGCGTGTAACAGGGCGTCTTGATCTTTGGAACCTCGGCTTCCGGTGTGATCACATAACAAATGCCCGGGTAACCCCCGGCGCACAAGCACTTTGCGCGGTCGCAACCCACGACCGTGCCAGGTGCGAGACGTATCGCCTACGTCGTCCTTCCCGGTCGTGTGTCACGAGCCCCATGTCACGTGCCACCGCAGGCCGGGACGGGGGGACGGAATCGCGTGGTGTCCCCGCGTCCGTCCCCAAGCAACGGCCGTGCGCCTCGCGGCGCGCGTCCTCCCCCACGAAAGCGAGCGAAAAATGCGCAAGACCCTCAAGAAGGTCGCAGTTGTCGGCGCCACCGTCCTGGCGTTCTCCGGTATCGCCGCCGGAGCGGCTCAGGCCGCGGCGCCGTCGAGGCAGGGCCCGGACATCTACGGAACCGGCAGCATGAACGACTGCAAGGCCCGCGGCCAGGCCATGAAGGACAACGGCGAGATCGTGACCTGGAACTGCATGATCGGCGCCACGGACAACACCTGGGAGCTGACCCCCTACTACGCCAACTAATTCTCCGCAGCAGCAGTAGCGGAAGCAGTAGCGGAAGCAGTAGCAGTAGCAGTAGCTG
>NZ_JBHTSF010000204.1:0-14301 GCF_042795295.1 Streptomyces sp. NPDC056486 | reverse complement strand
CCTGCTCGACCAGACCCGCAAAGCTCGGATCGCCGCCGGTGTCCACCCGCAAAGCCAGGGTGTTGACGAAGAACCCCACCACATCATCGAGTTCGCTGCGCCCCCGTCCGGCGACCGGCGTGCCAAGGACCACATCACTCTGCCCGGCCCAGCGCCCGAGCACGGCGGCAAAGGACGCCAGCACCGTCTGGAAGACCGTCGCCCGGCCCGCCTCCGCGACCGACCGCAGCCGCCCGGCCACACCCCCACCCACCACCACAGGAAGGGAGCCGGCCGGGTAGGAGGAGCTCTGCTCGCCGCGCGGGCGGTCCACCGGCAGGTCGAGCGAGGCGGCCCCGGACAGGGTCTGCTTCCAGTGCGCGAGTTCCTCGGTGAGCACCTCGTCGCGGAGTTCCTCGCGCTGCCAGACCGCGAAGTCGCCGTACTGGAGGTCGAGTTCGGGCAGCGGTGACATCTCGGCGCCGCCCGCGAAAGCCCCGTACAAGGCGCCGAGTTCACGCAGTACGATCCCCAGCGACCAGCCGTCCACCACCGCGTGATGCGCCACCAGCGCCAGCACCCACTCACCGGCCGCAAGGCGGCCCACCACCACCCGCACCAGCGGCCCCGCCGCCAGATCGAACGGCTCCTCCACCACCGACGCCAACCACCCCTCCACGCCAGCGACATCCACCGCCGCCACCGCGAGCGGCACCGACGCCGACGCCTCCACGATCTGCTGCAGCCCACCGCCCGCCCACACGAACCGCGTCCGCAACGCCTCATGCCGGGCGATCACCTCACCCACCGCCCGCTCAAGCACCCCCACATCCAGCACACCCGAAACCCGCAGACCCCCCGCCACGTGATACGCCGACCCCGCACCCAGACGATCAAGCAGCCACAACCGCTCCTGACCGAACGACGCGGGAAACAAGAAGGCCTCTTCGTCGTGCTCGGCCCCAGACGTGAACTCGGCCTCAGACATGGCGGTTTCAGCCCTCCGGATATGTGGCTTGCTGGGTTCTGGGTTGCGGGAATGGTTCGAGCCCGCAACCGAGGCTCGCAGCGCGGCGCCGTGCGCGGCAGTCGGGAGGAACCCCTACGCGGCGCGGCCGACGGCTGTAGGGGATTCCCCCGACTGTGCCGGCGGGCCGCGGACAGTGACGCTCGTGGACGGGCCGGGAGACCACCGGCCCTGCCGACACGAGGAGGAACGGGATGACCACCGCTACCGCGGTCAGCACCTGCCCGGAGTGCGAGAACGGCGTTGCCGTGCCGGACGGGGTGCGCCAGAGCGAGATCGTCGAGTGCGGCGACTGCCTGAGCGAACTCGAAGTGATCACCACAGAGCCGCTGTTGCTCGCCCTCGCGCCCGAGGTCGAGGAGGACTGGGGCGAGTAGGACGGCCGCCGCCGGGTCCCCGGACATCCGTCCGGGGAGCCCCCTCATCTCCCCAGCCCCGTCACCACTGTTCGGACCTGGAGGTCCTCGTGATCCGTGCCGGCGTCTACGGCGCGTCAGGCTACATCGGTGGAGAGCTGCTCCGGCTGCTGCTCGGCCACCCCGAAGTGGACATCGTCAGTGCGGTGTCCGGCAGGCTGGCAGGACGCAGGGTGGACACCGTCCACCCCAATCTGCGCGGCTCCACCGACCTGCTCTTCTGCGAGCCGTCGGACGTCGCCGACTGCGACGTGATCTTCACGGCCGTCTCGCCCGCGGTGGCGAGCGACCTGGTGCCCGAAGCGGCCGCGAAGGCGCAGGTCGTCATCGACCTCAGCGGCGGATTCCGGCTGCGCGACCCCGAGTTGCATGCCCGCTACTACGGCGAGCACCCGCGGCCCGAGCTGCTCCAGGAGTTCGTCACCGGCTGGCCGGAGCGCTACCGCAAGGAGCTGGCCACCGCCGACCGGATCGCCATGCCGGGCTGCATGGCCAACGCGGCGACCCTCGCCCTGCACCCGCTGGCCGCCGAAGGCCTGATCGGCCAGGACGTCAGCATCGACGGCCGGGTCGGATCGAGCGGGTCGGGAGTGAGCGCCGACGCGATGAACCTGCACGCCGAACGCAGCGGCGCCATGCGGGTGTTCAAGCCGCAGCGCCACCGCCACGAGGCCGAGGTGGCCCAGGCCACCGGTCTCACCGCACGGATGAGCGCGACCGGCGTCGAGGCGGTGCGCGGCGTGCAGGTGCTCATCCGTGTCACGGCCGCCGACGGCGTCACCCTCGGCGAGCGCGAACTGCGCAAGCTGTACCGCGCCTACTACGCCGACGAGCCGTTCATCCGGATCGTCACGCAGAAACGCGGCCTGTACCGGCTGCCGGAGCCCAAGATCCTCAACGGCTCCAACTACTGCGACATCGGCTTCTCCACCGACCCGGAGGACGGCACCGCGGTGCTCATCGCGGCACTGGACAACCTCGTCAAGGGCGGCGCGGGCAACGCCGTACAGACCATGAACATCCGCTTCGGCCGGCCGGAGACCCTCGGTCTCGGGTTCACCGGCCTGCACCCGGTATAGCCACCGGAGAACAGCCGGTGGGAGCCGGAGAGAAGGGGAGCAGGGCAGTGGCAGACGGACTGACCGTCGTGAAGTGCGGCGGAGCCGCCGGAGTGGACCCGGCCCGGGTGTGTGCCGACGTGGCCGCGCTGGTCAAGTCGGGGGAGCGGGTCGTGCTCGTGCACGGCGGCTCGGCCGAGCTCGAGCAGCTCGCGGCCCGGCTCGGCGTGGAGCAGCGCACCATCACCGCGCGCAGCGGTGTCACATCGCGCTACACCGACGAGGCGACGCTGGAGGTGCTGACGCTGGCCCTGGCAGGGCAGGTCAAGCCCGCTCTGCTCGTCGAGCTGGCCGGGCACGGGATCGCGGCGGTGGGCATGACAGGCCTTGACACCGGCCTGCTCAGGGCCCGCCGCAAGACCGCGATCCGGGCCCGGGTGGACGGCCGTACCGTCCTGGTGCGCGACGACCACAGCGGGCGGATCGCCGAGGTCGAACCGGCGGCCCTGAAGGTGCTGCTCGACGCGGGGATCACCCCGGTCGTCTCGCCTCCGGCGCTCGCCGAGGACGGCAGGCCGGTGAATGTGAACGCGGACCGTGCCGCATCCGCCGTCGCGGTGGCGCTCGGCGCGAGCCGTCTGGTGTTCCTGACCGCGGCGCCGGGCGTGCTCGCCGATCCCCGCGACGAGTCGAGCCGACTGGCGCGCTGCGAACTGCCCGCCGACGGCACTCCGCCGGGTGCCGAGGGCGGGATGGCCGTGAAGCTCATCGCCGCACGCGAGGCGTTGGTCGGCGGGGTGCCCGAGGTGCTGATCGCCGACGGCCGCGCCGAAGGACCGGTGCGCCGCGCGCTCGCGGGTGAGTCCACGGCCGTCGCCCTGGCAGCAGAGGCAGAGGCAGAGGCAGATGTAGAGGCAGTGGTCAACAGTGGGGGAGCGGAACGATGAGTGAGCTCAAGCGGGTGCCCCGCCGGGCGACCCGGGCACCCGGCGGGCGTCCCGGCGGGGCCCGCGAGGCGCTCCAGCGGCTCCAGGAGAGCCGCCGTACCGAGCAGCGCGTCGAGCCCGCCGACCGCGACCGCAGCCTGCCGCTTGCCGCGGCCCAGCAGCGGCTGTGGTTCCTCGACCGGTGGAACCCCGGCTCCGCCGCCTACAACGCGCCGCTCGCGCTGCGTCTGACCGGCCCCGTGGACGAGGCCGTGCTCGGCCGTGCGCTCAGCGGCGTGGTGGCGCGGCACGAGATCCTGCGCACCCGCTACGAGAGCGTGGACGGGCTGCCCCATCAGATCGTCGAGGAGCCGGCGCCGGTACCGCTCGACGTCACCGACCTGCGTGAACTCCCCCCAGACGAGCGGGAGAAGAAGGTCACCGAGCTCATCGCCGACGGCGCGGGTCTGCCCTTCGACCTGACGCGGGGCCCGGTGCTGAGGGCGAGCCTGTTCCGGCTCGCCGACGAGGAGCATGTGCTGCTCCTGGCCATCCACCACATCGCCACCGACGGCTGGTCCACGGCGATCGTCACGCGCGAGGTGATGGCGTACTACGCCGCCGAGGCGGCCGGAGTGCCCGATCCGCTGCCGCCGCTGCCCGTGCAGTTCGCCGACTACGCGGTGTGGCAGCGCCGCAAGCTCGCGGAGTCGTCCTTCGGCGACCGCCTCGCCTACTGGACCGAGCGGCTCGACAACCTGCCGGTGCTCGACTTCCCCACCGACCGCCCACGCCCCAAGGAGCCGACGGGCGCCGGATCGGTGCGCGAGAGCAGACTGCCCGCGAGCCTCCAGCGCGCCATGGTCGAGCTGGCCCGCACCGAGCGCGTCACCGTGCTCACCGTGGCCCTCGCCGCCTTCCAGACTCTGCTCGCCCGCTACACCGCCCAGGACGACATCGTGATCGGCTCGGTCGTCAACGGCCGTACGCAGCCGGAGATCGAGCCACTGGTCGGCTTCTTCGCCAACACCCTGGTCCTTCGCACCGACACCTCGGGCGACCTCACGTTCCGTGAGCTGCTCGCCCGCACCAACGAGACCGTCGTGGGCGGTCTGATGCACCAGGACGTGCCGTTCGGCAAGGTCGTCGACGCGCTGAAGACCGAGCGCGAGGCGGGGCGCAATCCGCTGTTCCAGATCTCGTTCACGCTGCAGAACGCGAGCGCGGACGGCGAGGATCTCGGCGGTCTCCGTATCGAGCAGGTGCCGCTGATCGTCGGCACATCGCGCTTCGACCTGGCCTTCCAGCTCACCGAGGTGCCCGGCGACGGCTACCACGTGTGGATCGAGTACTCCACGGAACTCTTCGACGCCGACCGCATCGACCGGCTCATCGCCCACTACGGCCGCATCCTGGAGGCCGTCGTCGCCGACCCGTCGGCCCATATCGGCCGCGTGGAGCTGCTGTCCGCCGCCGAACACGCCGAGCTCGTCACCGGTGAGAACCGCACCGAGACGGCGTACGACACAGCGGGCCTCGCCCTGCACCAGCTGTTCGAGCGGCAGGCGGATCTGCACCCCGAGCAGCCCGCGGTCCGCTTCCGCGGCAGTGGGCTCACCTACGGTGAACTCGACGCTCGTGCCAATGAGTTGGCGCACCATCTGCGATCGCTCGGGATCGGTCCCGAGAGCCGTGTCGGCATCCTGATGGAGCGCGGCCCCGAACTGCCCGTCACCCAGCTCGCCGTCCTGAAGGCCGGTGGCGCCTACGTACCGCTTGATCCGATACACCCCACCAACCGGCTCGGCTACATGCTGGACCGGGCCGGCTGCTCGCTCGTGGTCACCGAGGGCGCGCTCGCCGACGCCCTGCCCGACGGCCCGGACGGTCCGGTCCGGCTCGACTGGCGGGACCCGGAGTTCCGCGCGGCCCTGGGGCGCGCCCCGAAGGACCGTCCGGACGTCGCGGTGCGTCCGCGCAATCTGGCGTACGTCATCTTCACCTCGGGTTCGACAGGGCGGCCCAAGGGCGTCCTCGTCGAGCACCGCAGCGCCGTCAACTTCACCAGCTCGTCGGTGGAGATGTTCCGCCTCGGCACCGACGACCGGGTGCTCCAGTTCGCGAACCCCGCCTTCGACGTCTCCGTCTTCGAGATCTACAGCGCCTTCGCCTCCGGGGCCACCCTGGTCATGGCGCCGCGCGGCACCCTCCTGGACCCGGCGTCCCTGACCGCGCTGCTGCGCGACGAGCGGATCACCACCGCGGACATCCCACCGTCCCTGCTCGCCGTCCTCGACCCCGAGCAACTCCCGCTGTTCCGCAAGTTGTTCGTCGGTCTCGAACCCTTCCCCGGCGACCTCGTCGACCGCTGGCGCGACGGCGGCCGCAGGGACTTCCACAACGGGTACGGCCCGACCGAGACCACGGTCGCCTCCGTGGACCACCTGTGCGGCGCCCAGCTCGGCTCCGCGAGCCCGCCCATCGGCCGCCCGCTCGCCAACCAGTACGCCTATGTGCTCGACCCGTTCGGGCAGCCCGCTCCGCGCGGAGTGGCCGGCGAGCTGTGGATCGGCGGGCTCGGCCTGAGCCGGGGCTACGCGGGCTCGCCCGGCGCGACCGCCGAGCGTTTCCTGCCCGACCCGTTCGCCGCGCCCGGCAGCCGCATGTACCGCACCGGCGACTTGGCGCTGCGCCGCGGCGACGGTGACCTGGAGTTCTTCGGCCGCGCGGACACCCAGGTCAAGATCCGCGGGCTGCGCATCGAACCCAGCGAGATCGAGCAGGTGCTCTCCCGGCACGCCGAGGTACGGCAGGCGGCGGTGGTGGTGCTCGACGGCGATGGCGGTCCGCGACTCGTCGCCTACGTGGTGCCCGAGGGCGATTCCCGTCCTCAGCCCGCAGCGCTCCGCGCCCACCTCGCCGATGACCTGCCTCCGTACATGCTGCCCGCCGCGTTCGTGACCCTGGACGCGCTGCCGCTCACCCCGAACGGCAAGCTCGACCGGACCGCGCTGCCCGCCCCCGAGGAACGCGCCCGCAAGGACCGCGAGGCCCCGGCCACCGCCACCGAGCGTGCGCTCGCCGGGATCTGGGCCGGTCTGCTGCCCGGCAAGGACTTCGCCCGCGACGACAACTTCTTCATGGTGGGCGGCAATTCGCTCCAGGCCACCCAGCTCCTCGCCCGTATCGAGGAGACCCTGGGTGCCGAGGTCCAGCTGCGGCAGCTGTTCACCCACGCGACGGTCGAGCAACTGGCCGCCCTGATCGACACCGCCCGTCCCGCTGCGGTTGATCCTGACACCGCTCCCGTGGTGCTCGCACCCGGCGGTGCGCGGCCCGTCTTCTACTGCGTCCACCCGAGCGGCGGCTCCGTCGCCCCCTACGTCCCGCTGGCCGCCTCGCTCCACCCGGAGCAGCCGCTGCACGCGCTTGAGGCGCCCCGCACCCTCGACGGGAGCGACCCGGTCGCCGCCCTCGCCGCCGCGCACGCCGCCACGATCAGGGCCGCACAGCCCGAAGGCCCGTACCACCTGGGCGGCTGGTCCACGGGCGGCGCCGTCGCCTTCGAGACCGCACGCCGACTGCGCGCCGACGGCGCAGAGGTCGCCGGGGTCACCCTGATCGACACCGATGTGCCGCCCGAGCTCGCCGAACCGCCGAGCACCGCGTTCGCCATCGGTCTGTACGCCGTCGACCTCGCCGGGCTGCGCGGCCTCGGCGCCGATGCCATGCCCGCCCTGGACGACATCGAGGCTCTCGACCATGAGGAGCAGATCGCCGTGGCCGTACGCAGGATCACCGCATCCCCGCTCGCTCCCGACGCCGACGAGGCCCAACTCGCCGACCGCATGGCGACGTTCGTGGCGACCGTGCGCGGCGGAGCCGTCTGGCGGCCTCAGACCGTCGACGTACCGCTGACCCTGCTCACCTCCGAGGCGCCCGGAGCCGAGGAGCGGGCCCGCTACTGGGCGGCGCGCACCACCGGCGGCTTCGCCCACCACGAGGCGCCCGGCGATCACTACGCCATGATGGCGCCGCCGCACGTGGGCACGGTCGCCGACTTGATCCAGGAAGTCCTTGACCGCGCGGGCAGCACCGCACGCCCCGCCCGCCGGGAGGTGCGCGCATGAACAGCACCCGCCCCGACCCGCTGGACACCTGGCTCACCCCGGAGCAGCTCGCCTTCCGCCGCGACGTACGGGACTTCTTCGCCGAGGGGCAGGTCCGCAAGTCCATCGACGCCCTCCAGGACCACGCCCCGCGTGAGGAGAGCGGACTGCTCGACGTCTACCGGCAGCTCGGCGAGCGCGGCTGGCTCGCGGCGGCCTGGCCCGAACAGTACGGCGGCCTCGGCCTCGGTCCCGTAGAGGCGGGGATCGTCCTGGAGGAGATGGTCCTGCACGGGGTACCCGAGGACCAGCACGTCCTCAGCATCGACACCGTGGGCCAGTTCCTCCTGGAGGTCGGCACGCCCGAGCAGCGCGCCCGGCATCTGCCGCGCCTCGCCCGGGGCGAGGAGATCGCCACCGTCCTGTTCACCGAACCGCACTGCGGTTCCGACCTCGCGGCGCTGCGCACCGCCGCGGTGCCGGACGGCGACGGCTGGCGTCTTTCCGGACGGAAGATCTTCAACCAGAAGTCGCAGTTCGCCGAGTGGGCGCTGTGCGCGGCCCGCACCGGCGAGGGCCCCGTGAAGTACCACGGCATCACCCTGTTCCTGCTCCCGCTCCGCTCGCCCGGCGTGGTGATCAGCCCGGTGTGGAGCATGGGCGACGAACGGTTCAACGAGATCGTCGTCGAGGACGTCAGGCTCACCGCCGAACACGTCGTGGGCCGGGTCGACGAGGGCTGGCAGCCCATCAACGACATGCTCCTCCTGGAGCGCACCGGCATGGACTTCCAGGCCAAACTGCGGCGCTGGCTCGACGCGGTCGTCGCGGACGCGCGCCGCTCGGGGCGGATCACCGACCCGGCCTACGCGCAGCGCCTTGCCGAGCTCGACGCCAAGCTCACGGCGGGCCGCGCGCTCGCCTGGAACATGGTGCGCGCCCGCCTCGCCGGTACGCCCGACCCGGTGGCGTCGGCCGCCTCCAAGTGGTTCGTCACCCAGCAGTCCGACGCGGTGGTCAGGCTCGGCGCCGACGTCATGGGCCTGGACGGCCTGCTGACCACCTGGGACGGCGAGGCTCCCGACCTCGGCCGCCTGGAGGCGGTGTACCGGCAGAGCCCGGCGCACACCCTCGCGTCCGGCACCTCCGAGGTGATGCTCCAGATCATCGCCGCCCAGGGCCTCGAACTCTTCTCCTGACGTCCGCCGCACGCACACCCGTGGGCGAGTCCCACCGTTCTGACCTGAGAGGACCCACCCATGACGTCCGTAGCGGCCCCGGCCCTGCCCGCCGACCTCGCGGAACTCCTCGGCGGTGAACTGGCCCCCACCGTACGGCGGATGGGGGAACGCCCGATCGGCGGCGGCCCGGTCGCCGACGAGCAGGCCCGGGCCCGCGCCGCCGTGTGGGAGACCCTCACCGAAACGGGCGTGCTCGACACGGCCGCCGACGGCACCGAAAGCCGCGAACACCTGCTGCAACTGGGCGAGTTGATGGGCCGATCGCTGTACCGGGGCCCCTACCAGGACACGGCAGCCACCGCCGAACTGATCAACGTGCTCGGGGCGCGGGAGCTGTGCGCCGACCTCCTGGACGCGCTGGCCGACGGCGCCGCAGCCGTCGCCCTCGCACCGCGCGCCGAAGGCACCGACGATCCGGCGGAGCCCGCTCCGCTCACGCTCGGCGACGGTCCCGACGGGCCCTGGATCTCCGGGCGCCGACGCTTCGTGCCCTTCGCGGACGCCGTCGACTGGCTGCTCGTCGTGGGCACCGTGCCGCAGGGCACGGCGCTCGCGCTGGTACGGGCCGACGACCCCGGCGTCACCCTGCGCCGCCAGGACGACATCAGCCGCGGCGATCTGCACACCGTCACCCTGGAACGCGTCCCGCTGTTCGGCGGCCGGCTGGTGGGCAACCCGTCCGACGCCACGGCAGCCTGGGCGCGCGTCCTGCGGTCACTGCGCGTGCGGCAGGCCGCGGCCCTCGTCGGCCAGGCGCAGGGCGCGCTCGCGCTCGGCGTCGAACGCGCCAAGAGCCGGGTGCAGTTCGACCAGCCGCTCGCCCGCCACCAGAGCCTCGCGTTCACGCTCTCCGCGCTCGCGGCCCGCGTCATCGCCGTACGCGCCCTCGTCGAGCAGGCGGCCCGCACCGACGACGAACTCACCGTCCTGCAGGCCCTCGCGCTCGCCGGTGAACTCGCCCGCGACGCCGCCGCCCAGAGCCTGCACATCCACGGCGCCCACGGCATGAGCGAGGACGCCGACATCCAGCTCTACTTCCGCCGCGCGGCACTCGACGCACTGCTGTGGGGCAGCCCCGCCCAGCTGTGGGCGCGGGCCGCCACCCTCCTGTGAGCCCACACCTCTCCCTCCCGGTATGTCCCCCAGCTCGTCCCCATCGAAAGGACCGGCCCATGTCCGCACGGACCGCCGCCGCAGGCCCCGCCGTAGACCCGATCCCGATCCTGCGCGACCTGATCCGTTTCCGCAGCGTCAATCCGCCCGGCGACGAGCGCCGCTGCGCCGAGTACATCGCGGAGCTGCTCGCCGATGCGGGCATCGAGTCGCTGATGCTCGGACCCGACCCCGAGCGGCCCAACCTCGTCGCCCGCATCCCCGGCCGGGGCGAGGCACCCCCGCTGCTGCTGCACGGGCACTCCGACGTGGTGCCCACCGACGGGCAGGAGTGGACGCACCCGCCGTTCGACGCGCTGCTCATCGACGGCGAGGTCTGGGGGCGCGGCGCCATCGACATGAAGGGCGGCCTCGCCATGATGCTGTCCGCGCTGCTCACCCTGCACGCCCGCGGCGAGGCGCCGGCGGGCGACGTGCTGCTCGCGGTCGTCTCCGACGAGGAGAACGGCAGCCGGGTCGGCGCGGGCTGGCTCGCCACCCACCACCCCGAGCTGTTCGAGGGCATCCCGTACTGCATCGGCGAGGACGGTGGCGCCGTGCTCACCGTCGATCCCGCCCGGCGCTTCCACCCCGTGGGCGTCGCCGAGAAGCGGGCCTGCTGGCTGCGGCTCACCCTGCGCGGGCGCGGCGGCCACGCCTCACGGCAGGGCTGGCCGAACCTGGCCGTGCACCAGCTCACCGACGTCCTGACCGCACTGCGCGACGGCCGCCTGCCGGTGCACATCACGCCCGCGCTCGACCGGATGCTCCAGGAGCTCGGCACGGCCGTGGGCAGCGAACTCGCGGCGGAGATGGTGGCGTTGCGCAAGGGCGAGCGCACCACCGTGCCGTACGAGCTGATGGACACGGCGGACGCCGTCTACCTGGACTCCACGATCCGGCACACCGTGAACGCGACGATCATCCGCACCCCCGAGAAGATCAACATGATTCCGGCGGAGATCACCGTCGACCTCGACGGCCGCATCCTGCCCGGCGACTTCACCGTCGAGGACTACATCGCGGAACTGCGCGCCCTGGTCAACGCGTACAGCGCGAGTGGCACCCTCGGCGACGAGTTGGAGATCGAGCTGCTGCTCGAAGGATCGCGCAACCCGAAGAACGAGCCCGAACTCGGCGCGTTCTACGAGCGGTTGACGGACATCCTGCGCGCCGCCGACCCGGAGGGCCTGCCGATCCCGATGATCACCCCGGCCTCCACGGACGCCAGGCTCTTCGCCAACCTCGGCATGGACTGCTACGGCTGGCTCCCCATGCTCCTGCCGGCCGGATCCCGCTACCAGGAGAACATGCACGACGCCGACGAGCGGGTCCCCGCCGACGCCGTCCGCTTCGGGGCCGACTGCCTCTACGAGCTGCTGCTCGACCACCCCTGAGCACCCTCACCCGCTTGACGCCGCCCGGCCCGCCCACCCGTCCGCACACCGGAGGAAACCCATGTCGTTCCGTCCCGCCGACCTCGTAGAGATGCTGCGTGCCCGTGCCGCCGCCACGCCCGAGGCCACCGCGTACATCCTGCTCGAGGAAGACGGCTCGGAGCGCCGGCTCACCTACGGCGAGCTCGACGTCCGGGCCCGGGCCACCGCGGCCGCCATGCAGCAGTCGGGCGCCGCCGGAGGCCGGGCGCTGCTGCTCTACCCGCCGGGCGAGGAGTACATCGTCGGCTTCTTCGGCTGCCTGTACTCCGGCACCGCCGCCGTGCCCGTCTACCCCCCGTCCGGCAAGCGCGGCCTCGATCGGCTCATGGACATCGTGACCGACGCCGAGGCCACCGTCGCGCTCACCGACGACTCCACCCTCCAGCTCGTCACCTCCATGGGCGACGCGCTCGGTGACCTCGGCAAGCTCGCCTGGACCGCCACCGACACCGTGGCCCGCGACGCCGCGCCGTCATGGACCGAGGTCGCGCCCGGGGCCGACGCCCTCGCCTTCCTCCAGTACACCTCCGGCTCCACAGGATCGCCCAAGGGCGTCATGCTGCGGCACGGCAACCTGATCGAGAACTCCCGCACGATCGCCCACGCCAACCGCTCCACCACGGACAGCGTCGGCGTCAGCTGGCTGCCGCCCTACCACGACATGGGCCTCATCGGCGGCATCCTCCAGCCCCTCTACAGCGGCTTCCCCTGCGTCCTGATAGCGCCCATGACGTTCCTGCGCCGCCCCTTCCGCTGGCTCGACGCGATCAGCCGGCACGGCGGCACGATGAGCGCAGCACCAGACTTCGCGTACGCCGAGTGCGTGCGCCGCGTCACCGAGGAGGAGCTCGCCGGGCTCGACCTGAGCAGCTGGGAACACGCCATGGTCGGCGCCGAGCCGGTACGCCGCCGCACCCTCGACGACTTCGCCCGCGTCTTCGGCACGACGGGCTTCCGACGTTCCTCCTTCCACCCCTGCTACGGACTCGCCGAAGCCACCCTGTTCGTCACCGGCGGCAAGCCCCGCACCGAACCCCTCGCAGTGACCCTCACGGACGACGGCCCTCAGCCGCTCGCCGATGACGGCCAGTCGGGCACCACCCTCATCGGCTGCGGCGACATCCAGGGCGAGGACCGCATCCTGGTCGTCGACACCGAAACGCTGCTCCCGGCCGCCGACGACGCCGTCGGCGAGGTCTGGGTCACCGGCGGTTCCGTCGCCCAGGGCTATTGGCGCCGCCCCGAACTCACCGAGTACACCTTCGCCGCCGAACTCGCCGAACCCGACGGCCGCAGCTATCTGCGCACCGGCGACCTAGCCTTCCGTCACCAGGGCGAACTGTTCATCACCGGCCGCATCAAGGACCTGATCGTGGTCCGTGGCCGCAACCACTACCCGCAGGACATCGAGTACACGGCCGAGCTCAGCCACGAACTCCTGGTCCCCAACCGGGCCGCCGCCTTCGGCCTCGACGACGGCACCGACGAGCGCGTCGTGCTGCTGCACGAGGTGAGCCGCGCGTTCCGCGACGAGGACGCCGACGCGGTGCTCGCCGCGATCCGTACCGCCGTCACCGTCGAGCACGGACTCGCCCTGCACGACATCGTGCTGGTGCGGATGGGCGCCCTGCCGCGCACCTCCAGCGGCAAGATCCGCCGCGGCGAGAGCCGCGAGCGCTACAGCGCCGGTACGTTCGTCGCGCTGGCGAGCTGCGGCGGCGCCACCGCTCTGGCCGCCGAGGACAGCGCGGCCGAACTGCTCGCCGCCGACCCGGCGGCCACCGCCGTACTGGCCCACGTCGGTGAGGTCCTTGACCTCACCCCCGACCGTGTCTCCGCCACCCTGCCCCTGGTCGCCCAGGGCCTGGACTCGCTGCGCGCCGTCCGGCTCCGCGCACTCCTGGAGACGGGCCACGGCGCGGACGTTCCGCTCGCGGTGCTGCTCGGTGACACGACGGTGGCCCAACTGGCGGCTGCGGTGGCCGAGTCGAAGGGTGGCGCGCAGCTTGCGCCCATTGCTCGCAGGGACGTCGGTGCTCCAGTTGCCGCTTCGTTCGGTCAGGAGCGGTTGTGGCTGCTTGATCGTCTGGGTGCGGGGTCGGCGTATCACGTGGCGGGGGGTCTGCGGGTTTCGGGTGTGCTGGATGTGGGGGTGCTTGAGCGGGCGGTGGGTGAGGTGATCGCCCGGCATGAGGCGTTGCGGACGCGGTTCGTGTGGGCGGGCGGTGGGCTGCAGCAGATCGTGGAGGCGTCGGCGTCGGTGCCGCTCGCGGTGGCGGCGGTGGATGTCGCTGGCGTGGAGGGGTGGTTGGCGTCGGTGGTGGAGGAGCCGTTCGATCTGGCGGCAGGGCCGCTGGTGCGGGTGGTGGTGGGGCGGCTTGCGGCCGGTGAGTGGGTGCTGGCGCTGGTGGCGCATCACGCGGTGGTGGACGGCTGGTCGCTGGGGATCGTGCTGCGTGAACTCGGCGCCTTGTACGGGGCTTTCACGGCCGGTGTTGAGGTGTCTCCATTGCCTGAACTTCCGCTTCAGTACGGCGACTTCGCGGCATGGCAGCGTGCGACGGTCGCAGGGGAGGCCCTGGAGTCAGGTCTCGCCCATTGGGAGTCGGTCCTCGACGGCGCGAACCCCCTGGAGCTCCCGACCAGTTCACCCCGGGGCGACAGTCGTGCCTCGTACGACCTCGGAGTGCTTCCTGTGGTGGTGGGTGGGGGTGTGGCCGGGCGGCTGCGGTCGGTCGCGGAGGCGGGCCGGGCCACGGTCTTCCAGACCGTCCTGGCGTCCTTTGCCGCCGTGCTCGGGCGCTGGGCCGGACAGAGCGACGTGGTGCTGGGTACCCCGGTCGCCGGTCGGGGGCGTGCCGAACTCGATGATGTGGTGGGGTTCTTCGTCAACACCCTGGCTTTGCGGGTGGACACCGGCGGCGATCCGAGCTTTGCGGGTCTGGTCGAGCAGG
>NZ_JBHTSF010000203.1:0-14347 GCF_042795295.1 Streptomyces sp. NPDC056486 | reverse complement strand
GGGGAGAGCTCTCCCCCGACGCGTGCGGGTCCGTTGCACCGCTACGTAGATGGACGACGAGAAGCGGGCGTCCGGCCCGTCGCCCTCGGCGTACCGCGGTCGCGAAGTCTTCGCGCCGCCTCAGCCGATGCTCGGTAGGCAGCACGACGTCATGACCTAATGCGATTAAGCGGAAAGTTCGGCGCGACCCTTGCCACGACGGTTCGCGAGGATCGCGCGGCCGGCACGGGTACGCATCCGCAGGCGGAAGCCGTGGGTCTTGGCGCGGCGACGGTTGTTCGGCTGGAAGGTGCGCTTGCTCACTCGGGGGCTCCAGAAATGATTGTGTGGTGGCGGGACATCGCCTGGCTGTCACCGTGCGCCCACGAGAAGCTCGCGAATACGCACCGAGTGCACCGCTTCACAATCACAGATCGTGATCTTTGCCCATCGGAGGCAGGCGGCAGCAGCCATCGACAACTCGACCTGGTCACGGTACGCGGGGCTACGCCATCCGGTCAAACCGACCGTCAGGGAGAGACACTGTGCACAGCCTGTGGACAACAACTTGAACCGCAGCCGTTGCCCTGACTACCGTGGCCAAACTCCGATTCATTCCCTTCTCCCTGCCCATCCCGATATTCCGTCCCAAGAACCACACCTTCGTGGGACCCCATGAGAGAGCGTGCCTTGTGGCTGACGTACCTGCCGATCTTGCCGCAGTGTGGCCACGAGTTCTGGAGCAGCTGCTGGGTGAGGGGCGGGGGCACGGAGTCGATGCGAAGGACGAGCGTTGGATCAAGCGCTGCCAGCCACTGGCGCTGGTGGCCGACACCGCGCTGCTGGCCGTACCGAACGAGTTCGCCAAGGGCGTACTCGAAGGCCGTCTTGCCCCCATCGTCAGCGAATCGCTGAGCCGCGAGTGCGGCCGCCCGATCCGTATCGCCATCACGGTGGACGACTCGGTCGGCGAACCTATGGGCCCGCCGGCGCCGCCCCTTCAGCAGCAGCCCCTCCAGCAACAGACCGGCCAGCAGCAGCGTTACGAAGAGCCTGAGCAGCACCCGGGCCCTGGTCAGGGGCATGATGCGTACGACGGTTACGGCCGCCGCGCCCCGGACGAGCACTCCTCGGGCCGCGGGCCCGACCAGCTGCCGACCGCCCGCCCCGCGTACCCCGACTACCAGCGCCCCGGGCCCGGCGCCTGGCCGCAGCAGCAGCCGCCCCAGCAGCAGGACGACTACGGCTGGCAACAGCAGCGGCTCGGCTTCCCCGAGCGCGATCCGTACGCGAGCCCCCAGCAGCCCCAGCACGACTACCGGTCGCAGCCGCCGCAGGGGCACTCCCCGCACTCTCCGTACGAACAGCACCGCCAGGACCGCCACGACCGGCAGGACCAGCAAGATCGCCACGACCGGCGTGATCGGCACGAGCAGTCCCCCGGCTCCGGCGGGCACCCCAATCCCCGGGGCGGCGTCCACGGCAACGGCCACGGAGTCCACGGCAGCGGCGCGCCCGGACCCCTTGCCGCGCAGCCGGCCCCGGCGTCGGCACCCGGCGAGCCCACCGCGCGCCTCAACCCGAAGTACCTCTTCGACACCTTTGTGATCGGTGCGTCGAACCGTTTCGCGCACGCGGCGGCCGTCGCCGTCGCGGAGGCGCCAGCCAAGGCGTACAACCCCCTCTTCATCTACGGAGAGTCGGGCCTCGGCAAAACGCACCTTCTGCACGCGATCGGGCACTACGCCCGCAGCCTCTATCCCGGCACGCGCGTGCGCTACGTGAGCTCCGAGGAGTTCACGAACGAGTTCATCAACTCCATCCGCGACGGCAAGGGCGACACCTTCCGCAAGCGGTACCGCGAGATGGACATCCTGCTCGTCGACGACATCCAGTTCCTCGCGAGCAAGGAGTCGACGCAGGAGGAGTTCTTCCACACCTTCAACACGCTCCACAACGCGAACAAGCAGATCGTGCTCTCCAGCGACCGGCCGCCCAAGCAGCTGGTGACCCTGGAGGACCGGCTGCGCAACCGCTTCGAGTGGGGACTGATCACCGACGTCCAGCCGCCGGAGCTCGAGACGCGTATCGCCATCCTTCGTAAGAAGGCGGTGCAGGAGCAGCTGAACGCCCCGCCGGAGGTCCTGGAGTTCATCGCGTCCCGCATCTCACGCAACATCCGTGAGCTCGAGGGCGCGCTGATCCGGGTCACGGCTTTCGCCTCGCTCAATCGGCAGCCGGTGGACCTGGGTCTGACAGAGATCGTCCTGAAGGATCTGATCCCCGGCGGCGAGGACGCGGCCCCGGAGATCACGGCTCCGGCGATCATGGCCGCGACGGCGGACTACTTCGGCCTCACGGTGGACGACCTCTGCGGGTCCTCGCGCAGCCGCGTCCTGGTGACGGCCCGCCAGATCGCGATGTACCTCTGCCGCGAGCTGACGGACCTCTCCCTGCCCAAGATCGGCGCGCAGTTCGGCGGCCGCGACCACACGACGGTCATGCACGCCGACCGCAAGATCCGCGCCCTGATGGCGGAGCGGCGCTCGATCTACAACCAGGTCACCGAGCTCACCAACCGCATCAAGAACGGCTGACAGACGCACGGCAGACGCATCTACAGATGTGCTGAGAGCCACTGAGAGCCGCGCGGACACATCGCTGACACGCCTCTGAAGGGCGCTCCGGGACAACTTCCGGGGCGCCCTTTGCCGTTGCGCACGCGCGCGTGGACCCCGTCCGGCCCTCTCCACTGTTCGATTTCCCCAGCTGAGAGGCCTGTTCTCCACAGATCTGTGCTCTTTTTTCCTTCCACACCCTGGGGACCGGGAAGTTGTCCAGATGATGTCCACAGGGGACGCTGCTGAGGGATCATCAAGCCAGGTCAGGTGGTTGTGGATTCGTGGACGAAGACTTTCCACAGGCTGTGGATGAAAATCTCGTCCACAGGGTGTGCATGAACTTGTCCACCGCCGACCCACAGGCTCGAGCCTGTTGTCCCCAGCTTTCCCCAGCTTCTCCACACCGCTGTCCACTGTTCGGCAACGCAACGCGCCCCGTCACCGTGCCGAGTGAAAGGCGTCACACCAAGGTGGTCGGTTGGCCTGTGGGGAAGGTGGGTAAAGCTGGGGACGACGCTGGGGAGAAGTACCCCTTGCCTGTGCACCGGGTGTGCAGAACTTTCGCCCGTCCACAGAAACCACCGGTTGTCCACCGCCTCCGCCCACAGGCTCGGTGGATAAAAAACCGGCACTGACCTGCGAAAACACGGTTATCCACGGTTTCCACAGCCCCTACTACTACTCCCACTTAGAGTTACCGGGGAATTGGCTTGGAAGAGGGGCCTGTGCACAACTCTCGCTCCGGACCTCCGACGCGGCTCGTCACGACTTGACCCCGACGGGCACCCGCTGTCAGTGCGGTGCGTCAGACTGGTCCCCAGTGCCAGCAACAGCAGGAGGGCGGCTAAGTGAAGATCCGGGTGGAACGCGACGTACTCGCAGAGGCGGTGGCGTGGGCGGCGCGCAGTCTCCCGGCCCGGCCTCCGGCACCTGTCCTGGCGGGCCTGCTGCTGAAGGCCGAGGAAGGCGCACTGAGCCTGTCGAGCTTCGACTACGAGGTCTCGGCGCGTGTCTCCGTCGACGCGGAGATCGACGAAGAGGGCACGGTCCTCGTCTCCGGTCGCCTGCTCGCCGACATCTGCCGGGCCCTGCCCAACCGTCCGGTGGAGATCTCCACAGACGGTGTGCGGGCCACGGTGGTCTGCGGCTCCTCGCGATTCACACTCCACACGCTTCCTGTGGAGGAGTACCCCGCGCTGCCGCAGATGCCCACCGCGACCGGCACGGTCCCCGGTGAGGTCTTCGCATCGGCCGCCTCCCAGGTGGCCATCGCCGCGGGCCGTGACGACACGCTGCCCGTCCTGACCGGCGTACGCATCGAGATCGAGGGCGACACGGTCACCCTGGCCTCCACCGACCGCTACCGCTTCGCGGTCCGCGAGTTCCTGTGGAAGCCGGAGGACCCCGAGGCCTCCGCGGTGGCCCTGGTGCCCGCCAAGACGCTCCTGGACACCGCCAAGGCGCTCACGAGCGGCGACACGGTCACCCTGGCGCTGTCAGGATCCGGTGCCGGTGAGGGTCTGATCGGCTTCGAGGGCGCAGGTCGGCGTACGACCACCCGTCTCCTCGAGGGCGACCTTCCGAAGTACAAAACGCTCTTCCCCACGGAGTTCAACTCGATCGCGGTCATCGAGACCGCCCCGTTCGTCGAGGCCGTGAAGCGCGTGGCCCTGGTGGCCGAGCGGAACACTCCGGTCCGGCTCAGCTTCGAGCAGGGCGTGCTGATCCTGGAGGCCGGTTCCAGCGACGACGCACAGGCTGTGGAGAGGGTCGACGCCCAGCTCGACGGCGACGACGTCTCGATCGCCTTCAACCCGACGTTCCTGCTCGACGGCCTGAGCGCGATCGACTCCCCGGTCGCTCAGCTGTCGTTCACGACGTCGACGAAGCCCGCGCTCCTGAGCGGCAGGCCGGCCGTGGACGCCGAGGCCGACGAGGCGTACAAGTACCTGATCATGCCGGTACGTCTGAGCGGCTGAGCCCACAGGTGTGAGCGTGCGTCCGGGCGTAGGCTCGGACGCGGGTACGAAGGTGCCTCCACGCCACATCGCTACTTAAGGAACCACTGATGGAGCTCGGTCTCGTCGGCCTCGGCAAGATGGGCGGCAACATGCGCGAGCGCATCCGCCGCGCAGGCCACACCGTCATCGGATACGACCGCAACCAGGACGTCGCGGACGTCCCCAGCCTCGAAGAGCTTGTGGGCAAGCTCAAGGGCCCGCGTGTCATCTGGGTGATGGTTCCGGCCGGAGCCGCGACCCAGTCCACCGTCGACGAGCTCGGTGAGCTGCTTCAGCCGGGTGACGTCGTCGTGGACGGCGGAAACTCCCGCTGGACGGACGACGAGAAGCACGCCGAGGAGCTCGCTGCCAAGGGCATCGGCTTCGTGGACTGCGGCGTCTCCGGAGGCGTCTGGGGCCTGAAGAACGGCTACGCGCTGATGTACGGCGGCGACGCCGAGAACATCGCAAAGGTCCAGCCGATCTTCGACGCCCTCAAGCCCGAGGGCGACTTCGGTT
The DNA here is from genome assembly GCF_042795295.1 of Streptomyces sp. NPDC056486. NCBI lineage: Bacteria > Bacillati > Actinomycetota > Actinomycetes > Kitasatosporales > Streptomycetaceae > Streptomyces > Streptomyces sp. NPDC056486. The sequence goes on along the minus strand of NZ_JBHTSF010000203.1, from coordinate 9,228 downwards.
CCGTGCACGCCGGCAAGGTCGGCGCGGGCCACTTCTCGAAGATGGTTCACAACGGCATCGAGTACGCCATGATGCAGGCCTACGCCGAGGGCTGGGAGCTCTTGGAGAAGGTCGACTCGGTCACGGACGTGCGCGAGGTCTTCCGCTCCTGGCAGGAGGGCACGGTCATCCGTTCCTGGCTGCTCGACCTGGCGGTCAACGCCCTGGACGACGACGAGCACCTGGGGAAGCTGCGTGGCTTCGCCGCCGACTCCGGCGAGGGCCGGTGGACGGTGGAAGCCGCCATCGACAACTCCGTGCCGCTGCCCGCGATCACGGCTTCGCTCTTCGCCCGCTTCGCCTCGCGGCAGGACGATTCCCCGCAGATGAAGATGATCGCGGCGCTGCGCAACCAGTTCGGCGGCCACGCCGTCGAGTCCAAGAGCGAGAACTGATCCACAGCCTGTGCGGGAAACCGTGCAGGTCTATCGCAAGTGAAGTAGGCCGGGGGAGGTCGGCGCACACCATGCACGTCACGCATCTGTCGCTGGCCGACTTCCGCTCGTACGCCCGGGTCGAGGTCCCTCTCGATCCGGGCGTCACCGCGTTCGTGGGCCCGAACGGCCAGGGCAAGACAAACCTCGTGGAGGCCGTCGGCTATCTCGCCACGCTCGGCAGCCACCGGGTCTCGTCGGACGCCCCGCTGGTGCGCATGGACGCCGAGCGCGCCGTCATCCGGGCCGCGGTCCAGCAAGGCGAACGCCAGCAGCTGATCGAGCTCGAACTCAATCCGGGCAAGGCCAATCGCGCCCGCATCAACAGGTCTTCGCAGGTCAGGCCCCGTGATGTGCTCGGGATCGTCCGTACGGTCCTTTTCGCGCCCGAGGACCTGGCGCTGATCAAGGGCGACCCCGGTGAGCGTCGGCGCTTCCTCGACGAGCTGATCACGGCGCGCTCCCCCCGCATGGCGGGTGTGCGCTCCGATTACGACCGCGTGCTGAAGCAGCGCAACACCCTCCTGAAGTCCGCGGCCCTGGCGCGGCGGCACGGTGGGCGCTCCATGGACCTGTCCACGCTCGACGTCTGGGACCAGCACCTCGCGAGGGTGGGCGCCGAACTGCTCGCGCAGCGGCTCGACCTGATCGCCGCGCTGCAGCCGCTCGCCGACAAGGCGTACGAGCAGCTGGCACCCGGCGGCGGGCCCGTAACGCTCGACTACAAGCCGTCGGCGCCGGGCGAGGGCCACACGCGCGAAGTTCTGTACGAGCAGTTGATCGCCGCTCTCGAAGAGGCGCGCAAGCAGGAGATCGAGCGGGGCGTGACGCTGGTCGGGCCGCACCGCGACGACCTGCTCCTGCGCCTCGGCCAGCTCCCCGCGAAGGGGTACGCGAGCCACGGCGAGTCCTGGTCGTACGCCCTGGCGCTGCGCCTGGCCTCGTACGACCTGCTGCGCGGCGAGGGGAACGAACCGGTGCTCGTCCTGGACGACGTGTTCGCGGAGCTCGACGCGCGCCGCAGGGAGCGCCTCGCGGAGCTGGTGGCGCCGGGCGAGCAGGTCCTGGTGACCGCCGCGGTGGACGACGACGTGCCGGGCGTGCTCGCCGGGGCGCGGTTCGCCGTGTCGGACGGCGCTGTGGAGCGCGTATGACGACGCGCCTGAGCCAGGAGCACGCATGAGCGCCGAAGAGCCCTCCAAGGACACCCCGCAGGACTCGGCCAAGGACGCGCCGAAGGTGCCCGAGCCCTCCGGCGTCGACCTCGCCCGTGTCGCCCTCCGGGCCGCCAAGGAGCAGGCACGCGCGCGTGGCGACGCCGCGCAGCAGAAGAAGCAGGCCCGCAGGGGCGGTCTTCGCTCCGGTGCGCGCGCCGACGGGCGTGACCCGCAGCCGCTCGGCTCCGCGATCAACCGCTTGATCACCGAGCGGGGCTGGGAGACGCCGGCCGCCGTCGGCGGAGTGATGGGCCGCTGGCCGCAGATCGTCGGCGAGGATCTGGCCAACCACTGCGTCCCGCAGCGGTACGACGAGAACGAGCGGATCCTGACCGTCCAGTGCGACTCCACGGCCTGGGCGACGAACCTGCGCCTCCTGGCCCCGCAACTGGTCGCGCGCCTCAACGAGGACCTTGGTCACGGCACCGTGCGCCTCATCAAAGTCCTTGGTCCCGGGGGCCCCGCGCGCCGCTTCGGACCCTTGCGTGCCCCGGGCAGCACGGGCCCCGGCGACACCTACGGATGAGCCCGTACCGGGCAGTAGCTCGGGGTTGACACTCCGAGGCGCTGAGTGCCGCTGTGAGCCTCTTAGGGCCCCGGGCCGCATATGGGGAGTCGGATGAGGCCGGTTCAGGACGGCACATGCGGACTCAGGTACCGGCAAACCCCCATCACTGTCGGCGCTACCGGTAGACTGGAAGCTAATCCCGCCCCACTTGTGGGACGCACCGAAAAACGCTGACTATCGCTGAACGACGCAGCCGCTCCGGCCACCGCCGGGTGCTTGGCTTGTGCTGTGCCAGAAAGGGCGCTTCGTGGCCGATTCCGGCAACCCCAACGAGAACATCCCGTCTACCGTCGCTGGCGAGAACGGCGAGGTCACAGCCTTGTACGACGCCAGTGCGATCACCGTCCTCGAGGGTCTGGACGCGGTCCGCAAGCGGCCTGGCATGTACATCGGGTCGACCGGTGAGCGTGGCCTGCACCACCTCGTGCAAGAGGTTGTCGACAACTCCGTCGACGAAGCCCTCGCCGGGCACGCGGACACCATCGACGTCACGATCCTCGCCGACGGTGGCGTGCGCGTCATCGACAACGGCCGAGGCATCCCGGTGGGCATCCACCCCGTCGAGAAGAAGCCTGCCGTCGAGGTCGTGCTCACCGTGCTGCACGCGGGCGGCAAATTCGGCGGCGGCGGATACGCGGTCTCCGGTGGTCTGCACGGCGTCGGTGTCTCCGTCGTGAACGCCCTGTCGACGAAGCTCGCCGTCGACATCAGGACCGACGGCTACCGCTGGACCCAGGACTACAAGCTGGGTGTGCCGACGGCCCCGCTGGCCAAGCACGAGCCGGTCGAGGACACGGGCACCACGGTCACTTTCTGGGCCGACCCGGACGTCTTCGAGACGACCGAGTACTCCTTCGAGACGCTGGCACGGCGCTTCCAGGAGATGGCGTTCCTCAACAAGGGTTTGACCATCAAACTCACTGATGAGCGCGATTCGGCGAAGGCGACGGCGGGTGCGGACTCGGTCGAGGCGAAGGACGACGCCGTCGACGAGGCGCGCACGGTGACGTACTACTACGAAGGCGGCATCGTCGACTTCGTGAAGTACCTCAACTCCCGTAAGGGAGAGATGATCCACCCGACCGTCATCGACGTCGAGGCCGAGGACAAGGAGCGCATGCTCTCGGCCGAGATCGCCATGCAGTGGAACTCGCAGTACACCGAAGGTGTCTACTCCTTCGCGAACACGATCCACACGCATGAGGGCGGTACGCACGAGGAGGGCTTCAGGGCCGCGCTGACGGGCCTGGTCAACCGGTACGCGCGCGAGAAGAAGCTGCTGCGCGAGAAGGACGACAACCTCACGGGCGAGGACATCCGCGAGGGTCTGACGGCCATCATCTCGGTGAAGCTGGGCGAGCCGCAGTTCGAGGGCCAGACCAAGACCAAGCTGGGCAACACCGAGGCGAAGACCTTCGTACAGAAGGTCGTGCACGAGCACCTCACGGACTGGTTCGACCGCAATCCGAACGAGGCCGCGGACATCATCCGCAAGGGCATCCAGGCCGCCACGGCCCGTGTCGCCGCCCGTAAGGCGCGCGACCTGACCCGTCGCAAGGGCCTGCTCGAATCGGCTTCCCTGCCCGGAAAGCTCAGCGACTGCCAGTCGAACGACCCGACGAAGTGCGAGATCTTCATCGTCGAGGGTGACTCCGCCGGTGGTTCGGCGAAGTCCGGCCGAAACCCGATGTACCAGGCGATCCTGCCCATCCGAGGCAAGATCCTGAACGTCGAGAAGGCACGGATCGACAAGATCCTGCAGAACCAGGAAGTCCAGGCCCTCATCTCGGCCTTCGGCACGGGTGTGCACGAGGACTTCGACATCGAGAAGCTCCGCTATCACAAGATCATCTTGATGGCGGACGCCGACGTCGACGGTCAGCACATCAACACCCTGCTCCTGACGTTCCTGTTCCGCTTCATGCGGCCGCTCGTCGAGTCCGGCCACGTCTACCTGTCGCGCCCGCCGCTCTACAAGATCAAGTGGAGCCGGGACGACTTCCAGTACGCGTACTCGGACCGCGAGCGCGACGCGCTGGTCGAGCTCGGCCGTCAGGCCGGCAAGCGCTTCAGGGACGACTCGGTCCAGCGCTTCAAGGGTCTCGGTGAGATGAACGCCGAGGAACTGCGCATCACGACGATGGACCAGGACCACCGCGTGCTCGGCCAGGTCACCCTGGACGACGCGGCGCAGGCCGACGACCTCTTCTCGGTGCTGATGGGAGAGGACGTCGAGGCGCGGCGCTCGTTCATCCAGCGCAACGCCAAGGACGTCCGCTTCCTCGACATCTGAGTCGGCCGTACAAGCCGCACCTCGAAAGGACTTTGACCAGCAATGGCCGACGAGAACACCCCCGTGATGCCCGAAGAGGAGCCCGTCGTTCCCGGCGTGGGCATGCGTGTCGAGCCCGTCGGGCTCGAGACGGAGATGCAGCGCTCCTACCTCGACTACGCGATGTCCGTCATCGTGTCGCGTGCGCTGCCCGACGTGCGGGACGGTCTGAAGCCCGTCCACCGCCGCGTCCTGTACGCGATGTACGACGGCGGATACCGCCCCGAGAAGGGCTTCTACAAGTGCGCCCGCGTCGTCGGCGACGTCATGGGCACCTACCACCCGCACGGCGACTCCTCGATCTACGACGCCCTGGTCCGCCTGGCCCAGCCGTGGTCGATGCGGATGCCCCTGGTGGACTCCAACGGCAACTTCGGCTCTCCGGGCAACGACCCGGCCGCCGCCATGCGGTACACCGAGTGCAAGATGGCGCCGCTGGCCATGGAGATGGTCCGTGACATCGACGAGGAGACCGTCGACTTCACGGACAACTACGACGGCCGTAACCAGGAGCCGACGGTCCTGCCGGCGCGCTTCCCGAACCTGCTGATCAACGGCTCGGCGGGCATCGCGGTCGGCATGGCCACGAACATCCCGCCGCACAACCTCCGCGAGGTCGCGGAGGGCGCGCAGTGGGCTCTCGAGCACCCGGACGCCTCGCACGAGGAGCTGCTCGACGCGCTGATCGAGCGCATCAAGGGCCCCGATTTCCCCACCGGCGCACTAGTAGTGGGCCGCAAGGGCATCGAAGAGGCGTACCGCACGGGCCGTGGCTCCATCACGATGCGCGCGGTCATCGCGGTCGAGGAGATCCAGAACCGCCAGTGCCTGGTGGTCACCGAGCTCCCCTACCAGACCAACCCCGACAACCTCGCGCAGAAGATCGCCGACCTGGTCAAGGACGGCAGGGTCGGCGGCATCGCCGACGTCCGCGACGAGACGTCCTCGCGCACGGGCCAGCGCCTCGTCGTCGTCCTGAAGAGGGACGCGGTCGCCAAGGTCGTACTGAACAACCTCTACAAGCACACCGACCTGCAGTCGAACTTCAGCGCCAACATGCTGGCCCTGGTCGACGGCGTGCCGCGCACCCTCTCCCTGGACGCCTTCATCCGCCACTGGGTGACGCACCAGGTCGAGGTCATCGTCCGGCGGACGAAGTACCGGCTGCGCAAGGCCGAGGAGCGGGCCCACATCCTGCGCGGCCTGCTGAAGGCCCTGGACGCGATCGACGAGGTCATCGCGCTCATCCGGGCCAGCCAGACGGTCGACGTCGCGCGAGAGGGCCTGATGGGCCTTCTCTCGATCGACGAGATCCAGGCCAACGCCATCCTCGAGATGCAGCTGCGCCGCCTGGCCGCCCTGGAGCGCCAGAAGATCGTCGCCGAGCACGACGAACTGCAGGCGAAGATCAACGAGTACAACGCGATCCTGGCCTCGCCCGAGCGGCAGCGCCAGATCATCAGCGAGGAGCTCGCGGCGATCGTCGACAAGTTCGGCGAGGACCGTCGCTCGGCGCTCGTGCCCTTCGACGGCGACATGTCCATGGAGGACCTGATCGCCGAGGACGACATCGTCGTCACGATCACGCGCGGCGGTTACGTCAAGCGTACGAAGACGGTGGATTACCGCTCCCAGAAGCGCGGCGGCAAGGGCGTCCGCGGTACGAAGCTGAAGGAAGACGACATCGTCGACCACTTCTTCGTGTCGACGACCCACCACTGGCTGCTGTTCTTCACCAACAAGGGCCGGGTCTACCGCGCGAAGGCGTACGAACTGCCCGACGCCGGCCGCGACGCCCGCGGCCAGCACGTGGCGAACCTGCTCGCCTTCCAGCCGGACGAGAAGATCGCCGAGATCCTCGCGATCCGTGACTACGAAGCGGTGCCCTACCTGGTGCTCGCCACCAAGGGCGGCCTCGTGAAGAAGACCCCGCTCAAGGACTACGACTCGCCGCGCGCCGGTGGCGTCATCGCCATCAACCTCCGCGAGACGGACGACGGCAAGGACGACGAGCTGATCGGCGCCGAGCTCGTCTCGTCCGAGGACGATCTGCTGCTCATCAGTAAGAAGGCGCAGTCGATCAGGTTCACCGCAACAGACGATGCGCTGCGTCCCATGGGCCGCGCGACATCGGGTGTTAAGGGCATGAGTTTCCGCGGTGGCGACGAACTGCTCTCGATGAATGTCGTCAGGCCGGGTACTTTCGTCTTCACCGCAACCGACGGTGGGTACGCCAAGCGCACCAATGTCGACGAGTACCGCGTCCAGGGCCGTGGCGGCCTCGGCATCAAGGCTGCCAAGATCGTGGAGGACCGCGGCGAACTCGTGGGCGCGCTGGTGACGGAGGAGACCGACGAGATCCTCGCCATCACCCTGGGCGGCGGTGTGATTCGTACGCGAGTCAACGAGGTCAGGGAGACAGGCCGTGACACCATGGGCGTCCAACTGATCAACCTGGGCAAGCGCGATGCCGTGGTCGGTATCGCTCGTAACGCCGAGGCCGGGCGCGAGGCAGAGGAAGTCGACGGTGACATCGTCGTCGACGAATCGGCCGACGGTGAGCCGGTCGTCGGTACGGACGAGGGCACGGAGTCCACGGCCGAGTAGCGCGAGGAGAGAGTCATCGTGAGTGGAGCCACGGGCGCCGGGGCGAGTGGAACCGGCCAAGCCGCCGGTACAGACGGTGTCCGTGGCTCCGCCACTGATTCTCAAGACTCGCATGAGTCCCGTGGATCCCAGGGGGGAACCGTGACCGACACCCGAGGGCCGCAGTCGGCTCAGTCAGCGCAGTACGGCGGGTCCTACGAAGGCGGCACCCAAGGGACCCAGGGGGCCACAGGAGCGCTGCCCGGAGAGCGGCAGCCCCAGCAGTCCCAGCAGCAGGGCGGCCAGGCGTACCACCCGCCGCAGGCCTATCAGCAGGGGTCCCAAACGGGTTCCGTGCGCAGGCCGCGGACCGGGGCACGCACGACGCCCCGTACGCGCAAGGCGCGGCTGCGGGTGGCCAAGGCCGACCCGTGGTCGGTGATGAAGGTCAGCTTCCTGCTCTCCATCGCACTCGGCATCTGCACGATCGTCGCGGCTTCCGTGCTGTGGATGGTCATGGACGCCATGGGCGTCTTCTCGACGGTGGGCGGCACGATCTCGGAGGCGACGGGCTCGAACGAGTCCAACGGATTCGACCTGCAGTCCTTCCTGTCGCTGCCGCGCGTCCTGATGTTCACGACGATCATCGCGGTCATCGACGTGGTCCTCGCCACGGCGCTCGCGACGCTCGGCGCCTTCATCTACAACCTCTCCGCGGGCTTCGTGGGCGGCGTCGAGCTGACGCTGGCCGAAGACGAGTAGTACTTACTCCTGCTCGCTTCAGCTCTTCAGCTCTTCCTCCCTTCCGCTCTTCCGCTCTTACTTAGGTCTACGTAGTCCAGGGTCTCGCCCGTTCAGGGTGGGGCCCTGTTTCTTCTTCCCGGCCGTGTCTCCCCGGCGTCTCCCCGACCGCTTCTTCCCGGCTGATCCGGTCCCGCACGGCCCGTCCGGTCCCTGCGGAGGTATCGATTTTGGGACTGGCCCGCACGTGCGCTAATCTTCAGAGGTCAGCGCGCGGGACATACCGCAGCGCGGCGGGGCTATAGCTCAGTTGGTTAGAGCGCATCCCTGATAAGGATGAGGCCACAGGTTCAAATCCTGTTAGCCCCACAGACAAGAAGAAGACCCCCAGCCTGTATCGGCTGGGGGTCTTCTTTGTGTCTGAGAGGCCCCTGGGGGACAACGGCCGAGTCGGCCGGGCCGTGACTACGGCTCCGCGGCGAGCCCGCCCGGATGGGCCTCGGCCTCGACGGCCGTCTCCGTGTCGTCACTGGGGAGCTGGCGGCAGCTGGGGGATGATCCGTGTGCCTCCGCGCGGATGCGCTGCTTCATCGTGGGCGGCAAGGACCGTTCGTACGCCGCTGCCCAGTAGGCCGCCAGTGGTGCCGTCATGGTCGGCGCGCTCTCGCACGTTTCCGTGGCCCGCTGTACCGGCGTGGCCGCCGCTGCCGTCGTCGTGAACCCAAGCGTGGCGAAGAGTGCGAGGAAGGCGGTGATGAGCGTGGTCCACAGCTTCATGGCCTTGGTGCCGGTCATGGCGTCTCACTTTCGGGTTGGGCGATTTGCGTACTTTCCTCATCATGTGTATGCGGGGCCGAGAGTGGGGGACCGACGCTCGTGGCGCGTCGATGTTCAGATGAACACCACCCGGATGGCCGCAAAGGGCCCCTGAGGGGCCCGGGAGGGGGCCGGGTGAGGTCAGGAGCGGCAAAACCCTCGGCGGGCCGTGAGGAGCCAAAGGGGCGGCGAAGCCCGATTCGACTGCTGTGTCCGGGGCGGGAGTTGGGGTGGATCCAGGTCACCGATCGGTATCGGTCGGTGTGTATAGTCGGGCGCCAAGAGGTCCCTTACGTCAAGAAAGACGAGGTCGCGCGGTGAAGAAGCTTCTCCTGGTCGCACTGGCCGCCATCGGCGGGCTCCTCGTGTACCGCCAGATCCAGGCGGATCGCGCCGAGCAGGATCTGTGGACGGAGGCGACTGACTCCGTGCCCACGGGTTCGTGAGTACAGACAACAGTCTCTTCACAGGGCCCCGGCCGCTTCTGCGGCCGGG
>NZ_JBHTSF010000202.1:0-14438 GCF_042795295.1 Streptomyces sp. NPDC056486 | reverse complement strand
GTCAGAAATGGCAGGGACCAGTTTGCTGGCCTACCTGAGTGGGATCAGTGGTGGCCGGAGAGGGCTATCAGCACCAGCAGGATGATGAAGAACGTCGTGCCTGCGCCGGCCGCCGCGACGGCGGTCAGGGGCGTGATGATCCGGCGGTGGCCGCGTACGCGAGTCCCGTCGGCTCGGTAGTGGGGACGGACGTGGCGGTCGGGGTGCCGGCGGGGATGTGCCGGACGGGGCGACGGCGCGGGGCCGTAGTGCGACGTCGGGGGGTGGTAACCGGCGCGGCTGTACGCGGGCGGGCCTTGCGGTTGTGGGCGCGGACGACGACGCCGTCCTTGCGGACGTATCAGCGGACACGGGGCACGGTGAGGAGTCCTCGCTGTGAGAGGGGGGTGGTCAAACCCCCGGGCGGGGCCGGGTGTTCCTCGGCGCAACATTCGATGTTAGCGGCGCCCACTGACAATCCGGTCGCAGTCAACTCGCCCACAATGCAAGCGGGTTGAGGCCGCAGGGCTATTTTCGGCCGGTTGATCTCGTGGTGCGTCGGGCTGTCAGTGCCAGGTGCTCTCATGAAGGTGTAGCGGGGAGCTGCGACAGTGAGGGGGAGCTGTGCCCGGACATCGGGAAGATGGCAGGGGCCTGCCGCGAGGGCGCCAGCGGTCGGGGGAGGCGCAGTGAGCCGCCGGCGCCGCGGCGGCGATGAGGAGCTGCTGGTCGCCCTGGGCGTGCTGGTCGTGGTCGGTCTGGTCCTGGTCAAGGTCGGCCAGTGGGTGTGGGCGCACTGGTGGGTCCTGGTAGTCCTCTGCCTGGTGGCCGCCGCGACGCTGGCCGCGTGGTGCTACCGGAGGATCGACCAGATCCGTTCCGCGCAGCTGCGTGTAGATGGCCTGACCTACTCGCTCGGCCAGATCGACGCGATGCACCACAGTGCCTTCGAGCACGCCATACGCGATCTGCTGGCACGCGACGGGTCACGCGACGCTCTGCGCTGCGGCGGCCGGGGCGACCTCGGCGCCGACGTGAAGGGGCACGACCCGCAAGGCCGCTACTGGGTGATCCAGTGCAAGCACCGACGCAACGGACTGACCGGATCGGCAGTCGGCACACCGGATCTGTAAACCCTCAACGGCACCGGACGGCCCGTGCACAAGGGCGACGTCGTCGTGCTGGTGACCAACGGCCGGGTCTCGGCCCCGGCGCAGCAGTTTGCCCGCCAGCAGCGCCTGCACCTGGTCGACCGGCACCTGCTGGAGCAGTGGGCCCGGGGTCGCCGGCCTTTGTGGGAGCTGCTGCCTGCACTGCCCGCACCGCGCAAACCGTCCCGGCGCGGGCCGGCGACTCGGCTCTGAATCCCGGCCCTTGTCTCACCCGCCCCACGCATGAGAAGGCCGACGCCATGGAACACGGCGTCGGCCTTCGTGGGTGTAGGTTCTCACTTTCGATGTCAGGCGCCGGCGCTATGGTCTGGACGTTCCCCTCCAGTCTCACGACGTGTCGGCAGGCAGCTGTCTCAGATCGATGTCATTTCCTCAGACTGCCCAGCCGGCTGCGCCGGACCTAATGAGCCTGCATCGGCGGCCGTCCGTTCCATCCACTTCCGCACCTTCATTGCTTGCTCGATGCGGTTGACGATGTCCTTCTTGGACGCCGTGTCCAAGGTCTCCGAGATCTTGTCGAAGGTGTCGGGAAGGACATCGAGGAGACCCCAGATCTGCTCGCCGGTGCTGACGGTCAGCAGTTGCTGGCACCTCCACTGCAGCGGCACCTCGGGACGGTGCGTGAGCCGCTGCACGAGTGTCGGGAACAGGTAGTGCGTCGCTTCTACGGCGAGGTGCTCTCGTAGCCAGTCGACCGGGAGCCGCGCTGGCTGAAGCCATGCATGGCGTCCTCCCGGGCCAGGTCCAAGAGCTGAGCGGTGTCGACGGCTCGGACGGTGCGGGGAAGGGTCGGGGTCATGTCGCGATGACGCCAAGAAGCCAGTGCGGCGCCGAGAGGTCAGCTGGGCCGGGATGCGATCTGCTGACGGGCAAGGCCCCAGACGTCCTCGAACTCCTCGAAGGTGAGTTGTTCGGGTTCGTGGCCTTCCCATTCCGAGACGGGCAGCTCAGCGGTGATCCCGAATCTGCTGTCGTAATCACCGAGGCGGCCTGCGTCGCGGGCCCGCTGCCACTCGGCGAGGGAAGCAGCTGCGATTGGGATCAGCTCTGGTCCTTCGAGTTCGAGCTGCCGGATCACCCAGCCTTCGGCGTCGACCTCGAAGTAGAACCAGATGTCTTCCTCGTCCCAGAAGCAGCGCATCCATGTGGTCACCAGGCCATGATGCCGGGCCAGAGGCGCCGCCCTACTCCGCTCTGTCTCATGACTGGGCGATGAATCCTGCGGATCGGTCGAGCTGGAAAGGAGAACCGACCCGGGTTGGATCCCAGCCTTGATCCCATGCCTCTCGAATGCTGGCAACAACGTGAGCCGGACGAATGGGCTCCGCCTCGACGCCCACCCAGTTGCTGGGATGAGCCTGACCGCTGGTGACGATCAAGGTCGTGCCCGGCTGGCTGCCGCTGGCCGCTTCAACCGCATAGGTCAGCGGTGTCCAGCAGAGGCCCTGCATGTAGGAGGGCTTCCTGCGGATCCGCCAGCGGTACTCGATCCCGTCAACGGTTATGCGCCGGAAACCCTTCTTGTTCAGCGCCATCTTCGCCTCCTCCGCTGTGGGACTCTGCTGTGTTGCCGCGGTCGCGAATTGCAGGTTGCACGCGAACGTCCCGAACGTTGTCGCCGACAAGCGTCTTCGGGACTACGGATGGGTTGATCAGCCCATAATTGGAGTCAGTGCCGAGCGACCCGGCGCATCGCACCCGCCCCGGGTGCACTCACCGCGATCGGAGAGCATCGTGAAGAACAGCCCGTTGTGGCGAGTGGTTGACAACGAGAGTGGTAGCCAGTCCATCGTCAGCACGCCCTCCGAGGCGGTCGCGTTCGTCAACAGCCGGTTCGACACCGATGACGACGACGAGCCGTTCAGCATCACCGAGGTCGGTCCTCTCCTTCCGAAGCCGCTCGGGGTCATCACCGCATGGGCCGCCGAGAAGGACTGCGAGCGAACCGACGGGCGTACTGCCCCGATCACCATCAGGCCGGTTGTGACGGACAACGCCGGCGAGTGCGATGCCGTAGTGCTCTGGCGCGACGTGTACGTCTCCTGGGACCACGACATGTACACCGTCGAGGAGCCGGACAGCTCCGAGTACAGCGAGGCTTACAGCGCTGCCGAGTTGAGCGCGATCCTCGACGAGTACGCCGACGACTACGAGTACGCGCCTGAAGGGCCCGACAGCCACAGGTGGCCGAAACCGGAAGAGTTGATCACCTACGGCGCCCAGGAGTGCGCCAAGCGGTTCGGGCACCTCGACGACGACGCCCTGCTGTGGCTCGCTGCCACCCGCATCACGCTCGCGGTGTGGCGCAACACACCCGTCGAGAACTGGCATGCCGGGAAGAGTCCGCTCCACGACGGCACAATGATGCGGATCAACACGGCAACCACCCGACTCGTGCGCTCGATGCTGTCGTTCGACCATGTCGACTGGATCGGTCTCGGTCTCGCGATCGTCAACCCGTCCCGGGTTCTACCGACCGGGCAGTCTGTTCTCGAGCTCGGGCTGGCCTGCCACAATCCTGACGACCCAGCGCACGAGGCTGATCCGCGCGAAGAACTCGCGGAGATGGCACAGGACGCGATCGCTTGGGGGCGAGCGTACTGCCTTCGCGAGAAGACGTTCGGCCTGCGAACCCTGATCGAATTCTTCTGCGCGTCCGACAACGGCTGGTTCGGAACACCGAGTTGGGGGCGCATCGTCGATCGGTTCACTACGGCTGTCGACGACCGGGAGAATGCGCACTGGCACGTGCACCGAGACAAGCCTTGGTTCGACGAGTGGTTCACCAACCGCCCGGTCGACATTGCGGACACCACGGAACTTCGTCGGCTGCTCCATGCCGGGCCCGACCTGCTGTCCGAGGAGGCCGCCGAATGGTGCGTGGATGGTGCCATCGGCTACGTCTGCCGGGACGACCACGCGAACGGCTGCCTGCAGTGCAGCATCCCACTGGCAACGGAGTCCCCCAACGTGTGAACGTGGGCACCAGCGTAGAAAAGCAGCAACCCACTGACCGCGCTCTCTCTTGCCTACTGCGACCTGCGAATCTCAGCATGGTGTCGGATCCGACTTCCATCCGACACCGACCGTGAGATTCCGACACGGAATTTGAGATCCCACAGTGGGGTCTGCGCGGCAACGCAGAGACTGTAACCCTGGTGTTCGTTGGGGAAGACCAAGGCACTCCCGGTGCTGGATACCAGCATGATCGCACTTGCCAATCGGGGGCCGCTAAAAGGCAACGAGTTGTCTAGGTGTGCGAAGCCGCGCGCTGAGGACCGCCGAGGGTCCGTGACAGGCCCGCGCACCCCGCCCATTCCACGGGCGAGCGGCCCCGGCCGCCGACACCGTACCCGACACTGGCCGAACTCACGGGCCCTCACCCGTAGATGTCATCTGAACGAAGCACTGTCCTTCAGCCTGCCTGAATTCCCGTAACGGGAACGGGCATCGTGAGCGGGGCAGCGCAGGTGCACAACCGTGGGAGGGCCGCGTGCGCGGGGACCTGAACGAGCGGCAGCACGCCGTACTCTCCTGGGTGAGTCAAGGGTGCCCCTCCGGGTTTTGGCCGGACAGTACGTACAAGGTGAGCGCTCAGGCTCTGCAATGCCGAGGTCTGATCAAAGTCACCAAACGGCGTGGGTATTGGAACGCCGAGCTCACCGATAAGGGACGACAGTATCTCGCCGATACCGGTATCGGCCCACGGAACCATGACACCGAAGCACCTGAGGCGCCGGAGGATCTGGCGACACGACGCCCCCAAACCACGCCGAAGACCCGCACGAACTACACCGACCAGCTCCTCGAAGAACTGACAGCCAACAACAACCGCCTCGTCAAGGCGAACGAATCCGGCCCGCACGCAGCGAACTGGGCATCGCGGATCAGCGCCGCACGCCAGTCCGGCAAGATCCCGCACTCACAGGAACTGCGCGGAAAGCAGACCTACAGCGGCTACGAAATCAAGCTCGTCGACATCCCCGCCTGGCGGCTCACCGAACTCACCCCCATCACCGTGCCCGCCAGGCTCACCAAACCCCATGCAGTGGTCGCAGCCCTCCAAAAACGCCCCCAGGGCATGTGGCTGACCAAATCCGTGCACAACCGAGCTCTACGCCTCATCCAAGCCCTTGTTACCGCCGCCGAATCAAAGGGCCACACGACCGCACTCGGCCCCACTCCAGACGCTCCCCCGCCCCGCCACCGCCGACAGGCAGCACCCCACTTCACCATCACCGCCCAAGCCGAATCCATCGACGTCCTCGTCCTACAGGAACAAAACCACAGCAAACACATCCCCACCGACACGGAACGCGCCGACGCCGAAAAGCACACGTGGATGCGCATCCCCCGCTTCGACTACACCCCCGCCAACCGGCTGCGTTTCATCCTCCGGGCGGCACCCCGCACCGCGGCAGCGAATGGACCGACCTCGACGGCCGCCCCCTGGAAGACCAACTTGCCGAAATCGCGCAGGAAGTCGACCTCCGAGGCGAAGCCGCGGAACAACGCCGACACGCAGACGAGCAAGCCCAGGAGGCGGCACGGCAGAACCGGGAAACCGCCCTGCACAATGCGCACGCCGCATACGCCCACGCCTATCGCGTCGAGCATCTCGAAAAGCAGGCAGACGCGTGGCACGAAGCCAAGCGCCTGACCGAATTCGTCACAGCAGTACGTGAACACGCCGCATCCCTGCCACCCGGGCAGGAAAGGACCGAGATCGAGGAGTGGCTCGCGTTCGCAGACGCCCACCTTCAGCAGCTCACCAGAGCCGCCTCAGCGCCGAAGCTACCCACGCCGCCGCACCCCAGCCGCGCAGATCTTGAGCCGTACCTCGCCACCGTGGTCGTCCGCGAACCGAGGGCCCTCCTCGGCCCCAAAGCCAGAGATCCTCAGACCGCACCCGACAAGTCATCAACTGAGTGAACAAATATTTGACGGCCTGTCAGGCAAATGAATGATCAACTGGCGGACCGTCAGAACGTGCGTCAGAAGAGCTCCACGTGCGTCAGATATGCGTCAAGATATCGCCCGTAACGCACACAACGCACACTCGCCAAAACAGCAGGTCGGCCAGCCTTTTCGGCGGGCTCAAGGATCGCGACGCACTCAACGTGCTGGGTCACCGGCAGCAGGTCGGCGAACTACTTGTGCGCGCGTCACCGACCACCCCGCCGTTCCGGCCCGTCAGGGCTCCATCCCCTGAGATATGGCTTGAGTTCCTCCGGCGTAGGTTCGCGTGCGTCCGGCATCTTCGGCAGCTCACTCAAGGGGTCGATCGACCTCACGTACGCCCTTGCCCACTCCAACCAGCGCCGGGTCTGACTCAGAGTCGGCTCGTCTACAAGGCCGTGAAGCTCGCCAATACGATGTTCCCATGCCGTGCAGTACGCGCTGAGGGCAGCAGACTCCTGCCAGCGCCCGGCCTCTTCGCGTAGTGCCTGGGCAAGTTGTTCGCGAACAGCCTGTTCTTTCGCCACCTCCACGGCCGCTCGCCAGCGAACTTCGCGTTCCACAATGGCCTGCTGCTCGTCCTGCCTGCGCCGGGCGTCTTGTGCCGCTCGTACCTCGATCTCTCCAAGGACCGCGCCCAGGGCCTCTTCGAGCGTCCGGGTCTTCCGATCTCGCCAGCGGCCGGGCCGGTCGGTCAGGCCATGAGCGAGCTCCACGACGAGGCGCGAGGAGCGGTCGGGATCCGTGGACTGCGGGAACTCCTGCCTGACACTGACGGTGTAAGGGAGGCCGTCGATAGCAATGTCCACTCCGCCCTCGCGTGGGCGGAAGAACGAGTGGGCCTTCCGCACCTCGTACCCTCGCCGGACCGCCTCAGCCGACAGTCCCTGCAGCAGAAGAAGCGACCTTCGGCGGAGCACAGAAGGCATGACGAGTCGGCGCTCGTCGTCTTTGAGCGCGGTCACGATCGGATGGAGGTTCCCCAGCCGTGAGGGAACGGGAACCGGAGCCCCGCCCGCCTTCGCCCGTTGACTCCGCGCATTGGGATGCGGGCCATCCGCAAGGAACAGCTCCAGCCCCGGCCCACCGTACGGAACCTTCTCAATGCGCTTGCCCGCTGGTTCCAGGCCGTGCCGTTTCGCATAGTTGACGACGCGCCGCCACTCCGCGACCTCGTCGTCATCAGGGTCGGTGATCCGAAAGCGGCCCTCGGCGACGAGCCGCTCGATCAGCTCTTGAGCCTTCGCCCGCCGGGCCCGCGCGACGGGACTCTCGCTGTAGGGCGTCCGAGGGCTGGCGGGCACTGCCGGCTCACTGTCACCAGAGACCTCAGAGTCGTCGTCGATCATCAGGACCCCACCATCCCGCAAGTCATCGGCCGAGCGCCAGTTACTCGACGTCCAGGCTCCACCACCCTGGCTGGAAACTAGGCGGTTCGACGAATCCGGCCTGCCGTACAGAGCCGAAAGACACCCGTCAGCTGTGGGAGTCCCCCCTGGGACTTTTCTGGGACTTCCGGCCCCATCAAGCGGCACGAACGTGAAATAGCCGAAAGGTCATTCGCGCAGGTCAGCGACCGCCAACCGCTCATCGCGGCAGGTCACCGCACTCGCTGGTCTCTTCCGCGACATCTGATCTGCAGGACCCGGCGACTCCGCTTTGAGCGTCATCAGCCCTCGGCGTTGCCTCGTCACTCGCAGCCTTGACGCCCCCTGACCTGCCCAACGTCCGCCTGACACCCCATCAGAACGAGCGTCAAATGAGCGTCACGAGCGTCATTTCAGCGTCAAGATATCGCCCGTAACGCCCACATCGCACATAATGCGCACGGGCAAAACCGCAGGTCAGGAGCCCTTCGCGACCGGCTCCAGAATCGCCACGCACTCCACATGGTGCGTCATCGGGAACAGGTTGAGAAGCCTCCGCCTTGGAGAGCTGGCCAAGCACGAACACCGGGACTCAGTCAATGCGTAGAGTGACCAGGCAATTGGGCCGCGAACCCGCATGGCGTACCCCTGGCGAGCACGCCCACTGGGGAGAATTGAGCCGCGTGGGGAGAATCAACTACACAAGGCTGAACGAGCGTGAAAGACCCAGAAAGAAGCATCGCCCCAGTTCAGGCCACTCCCGAAGTCCAAACGCCCCGGCCCCGGTATCCAGGACGCCACGATCTGCGGCACGGACCTGCACATCCTGAAGGGCGACGTGCCGGAAGTACACCCCGGTACGGTCCTCGGCCACGAAGCTGTCGGTGAAGTGGTCGAGATCGGAAGCGATGTGCGCACGGTCCGTCCCGGCGACCGGGTCCTGGTCTCGTGTATCACGGCGTGCGGCCGCTGCCGCTTCTGCCGGGAGGGGTCCTACGGGCAGTGCCTCGGCGGCGGAGGCTGGCACCTCGGCCACAGGATCGACGGCACACAGTCCGAGTACGTCCGCGTGCCCCACGCGGATCTGTCCGTGCACGCACTGCCTGGCTCGGTAGGGAGCGCGGACGCCGTGCTCCTGGCCGACATCTTCCCCACCGCCTACGAGGTGGGCGTGCTGAGCGGCGGGCGCGTTGGCGGGAAGGATCGCGTCCTTGGTATTCCCGCTCGACGAGCCGGTGTACACGAGGCAATAGGACACGGACGGGTCGCCGCCCGTGGCCGGGGCTTGGATGACCAGCACCTGCTCGGGTCCGGCCTGGGTAGCGATCTCCGGTGACGGACTCGGGGCAGGGGCCTGTTGTTGCGGCGGTGACGAGGAAGAAGAAGCACTGCTTGTGCCGCTGGGCGCCGGACGGCTTGCAGGAGGCGAGTTCTCCGCATTACGCGGCGACGTGCTCGGACTCGCTGCGGCCCCAGTGCGCGGAGGGCCCGAGGCGAGATGCACGGTGAGGGCGCCCGCAAGGCCGCCGACGACCGCGACTGCAACGAACACCGCGCCCCAGCGCGCCCACGGTTGACGCAGCGGGCCGGCGGGGGCTGGCTGGACGGACACCGTCGGGATGTTGTTCAGGGTGTCGCCGTTGTGGAACCGTGCGAGTTCCTCATCCGGACGCGGCGGGCGCTGCGGGGTGTCGGTCATGGGGCCCCTGGGTCTCACGAAGGTGAACCGGCAGTCTCCTCCGGGCAGAAGGTCGGCGGGAGCAGTTTGGGATTTCTCGCCCTCATCGACGAAACGCGCACGTGGCCAGCCACTCCCTGGCGCTGCATCCAGATATTCCAGTGCTTTGCCGTACCGCGATCACTACTGTGAAGACATCCAGGTGCGAAGGGGCGGGCTACTTCCACTGTCAATGGGGCGGTCGCGGGTTCGAATCCCGTCGTCGACTTCGGGTCGGCGTAGCTCAGCGGCTAGAGCACCTTGTCGCCTGCACCGACTCTGATCTCTGGACACCTGACGCAAGCCGTCTGCCACGGGGAACCAGGCGGACGGCTTCCTCATGTGGCCCGCCTTCTCGTCGTCCAGCGCTCCCAGGGGGCGACCTACCCGCCGCGGCCGCTCCGGTCCGCCGTGCTGCGTACCTACTTATCGAGCAGGCCCTGACTCTGGGGCCGAAGGAGCACTCCATTGGATCTTGGTGGATAACTCGGCAACTGTGGATATCCCGCCCCCCTCACGGAGCGCCGGTGTCAGAGCCTGTGTTTCATCAAAACCTCAAGCAGGTCACATGACGAGGCATGCTGGACGCCTGCCCGGGTCGTCGGCCAGCATGATGACGGCTTTGATCCGTTTGCCCACCGGCTCACGCCGTATCTCCAGAAACCGGCACACGCCCGTCACGATCTCCAAGCCGTGCATACCTACCCGCCCAGGGTCCACGCCACGGATCACCGGCAGCGTCGGATCGGCGTCCCACACGCTGACCTCCACGCCTCCGCCGCTGATCTCCAATTCCAGTAGGCACGGACCGGGCGCGTACTTGTAGGCGTTGGTGACCAGCTCACTCGCCACGAGCTGCACCATGCCCATCACGCGCACGGAGACCGGAATGCCGTGAACGGCCTGGACTTCGATCAGAAACTGGCGGACGGCATCTCGGGCAGTAGCCACCGGCTCACGTCCCATGAGCGCCTCGGTGGACAGTATCGGGCGGCCGGAGAGCGGCTGCGCTTCGCTTCTGTGCACCATTGCTTCACACCGCGCCCTTGGCCAGAGTCCACCGCTAACGACTGCCGACTACCCCCACATCGACCTCACACGCAGTTCTGGGAGCAGGCAGCCGGGAGAACTCACTTTCGAAGAAAGCATGACTGACTGTGTTGTGAGGGTTGATGTTGCCGACATTCAAAGGCAGTTGGAGAGTTTTGGTGGGAGGATCGACGCTCTCCTCCCCTCGGGGGCTCAAATGTGCATAGTGGCGACCAAGGCCGAGCCGTACGCGACGATGCGCCCTGCCCATCGTGCCGGTTCGTCGGGGCGATCGCTGAGGCGCAAGTACGGGATGGCCCGGCGGTGAGCGCTGCCACGAGGGTGCGGTCGGGGGTGAACGCCGATCCGAACCAGCGAACAAAGGGCCTGCGGATGGCTTTGGAACGCAGCCCCCTCACCCCCGACCTTTTTATGACGCTGACTCTGACCGGAGAGCTGGACACCGACAGCATCCCGGCCCTCTGCGAGCTCACGTCGAAGGTTCTGACCGAGGGCAGCCGACACCTGATCATGGACCTGACCGGAGTGACGCGCTGCGACGACGCCAGCCTCTTCACGGTCCTTGGCATCCGCCAGGCCGTCCACCACGTGGGCGGCAGCCTCATCCTGGCCAACCCCAGCCCATCGGTGCAAAACACCCTGGCGCGAAGCGCCCTGCGAGACCAACTGACCTACGACGACATCCTCGCCCAAGGCCCACCGCGTAGGTCCGCACCGCCCGACGGCTTTCCAGGCAGGCCAAAGTGATCCGGCTACCGGATCTTGTGGCTTGTGGGGCGCTTCGAAGTGCAGGACGCAAGGGCGACTGAGCAGGAGCAAGGGAGGCCCTACGCCGCCTTGTAGTGGTGCGCCCGCCCACCCCGCCACGTCACCCATGCCGGGTCATCGAGCAGCCCCTCCGCGTCCGGCAGCCCGGCACGGCGCAGGAACTCGATCACATCCGCATCCGAGTGCGCGAGGCCAAGGATCTGCCCGCGCGCCGTCACCCGCCGGCCACCTGTACCGGACGGCGGATGGACGACTATCGGCGCGATGGACATACCACCAGCGTCCCCCGAACGAACTGTCGACGCATCTGCACTCGATAACGGGGAAGGGGGCCCGGAGCCCCTGTGCCCAGACCCTGCGCGGAGGCTTGCCGCGCTGCCAGTTACTCCAACACGCCGAGCCCAGCTTCAGACCGGCAGCGGTGGGTACCCGACTAACGGCGACTCGGTAGGCGGCGAGACGCGGCCACCGCCAGTCGCTCGAACCAGCGGCGGCCGCCCAGGCGCAGGGCGATGGCTCCCCCATCTCCCACGCGCCGGCGTCCTCACGGGCCGGGGGGCAGGAGTCCCCCGCCGGGATCTGAGGACGTATAGGCCGGGGTTGCGTTCGCTGCAGAACGTGGCCCCGGCCGCTTGATGCCTTGCCTCGGTTCGAGCCCGGGAGCCGGGCGCGGGCGCCTGTCTTTCGAGATTTTAAGTCAGCGTGGCTGAGACGGTAGAGCGAAAATGGGCCTACTCCAGTACGCCAAGCTTGGCGTCCGGGCGGCAGTGCGGGCACGCGCCCCCTCGTACCCGACGGGATGCGCAACCCCGTCCTGGCCAAGCAGTACGTACCCCCTCCTCTATCAGCCTCAGAGGCGGGGCATACTCCCCGCATGGGCACCGACCCCCTGGTGAATTCGGCCGCTCCAATCAACGCCCCACAGCCCCGGGACATGCGCGAACCGGGGGCAGATGAACAGCGACGGATGGCCGACAAACGAGAAGCCATCGCGGATGAGCGGGAAGCCATCGCGGATGAGCGCGAGACCATCGCCGACAGGCGGGAAGTCGCTGCCGATGCGCGGGAAGCCACTGCGGATGCGCGGCAAGACCGGCTCGTCGCCGAGGAGACAGGCCTGGACGCACGGGCTCGGGCAGCCGGGGATTCGGCTACAAGGATCCAGCAACGCTCGTACGAGCAGATCGATCGGGTTCAGGGCCTGCTGACGGCCAGCCAGGAACGTCTGGGCCGCAACACGGCAGGACTGCGCCGCTCGGACGCGACGAGGCAACGGGAACAAGAAGCCATCGACCGCGAGGCCTGCGCCTCCCGCACCCGGATGGACGCGCAGGGCCCGGCACCACTCAAGGCCCTGGAGACCCAGGCCGACCGGCTTCGAGAGCAGGCCGCAGCGGCAGCCGAGGCACTGGCCACAGTCGAGGACACCCTGGCCCACGAGCACGAAAGGCATCACCGAGTCCAGCAAGCGGCCACTCACCGGCACCACGCCGCACAGGCCCGCATTGCGGCCAGCGCACTGCGCGCCCTCACCGAACCGCCCGAGGGCGACGACGGCACCACACTGCTTCCCCGCCAACCAACGTGACGGCAAGCCGCTACTCGACCGGGTCCTCCTCGGCGTGCCGAACGGCCTCCTTCACGGTCATCTCGACCTCATGCCGCGGCTGCCCGGTCGCCTCGGCGTGCACCGTGACAGCGCCCTGGAAAGCCGCCGCAGCCTCCGACCAGAGGCGCCATTGCGCCGCGTACTCCTCACCGTCAAGGCCCGCGAGTCCTGCGCGCGCCTCTTCAGCGGAACGTTCCAGCTTGATCAATTCATCGGTGATGTCAGCCACGGACGGATCTTAGGCGGACCGCAGAGAGCCCCTACCTCGACCCGCCAGACAGGGACTCGACGTCGCGCGGCTACGGCCGCCACTCCTCACGGTAGCCAGGCCGGTCCTCGTACGGGAGCGCGAGGAGACGCACGATGGGGGCCAGACGCCGACCGGTCTCGATCAGCACGCTTTCCTGCGCGTGCAGCCGCCCGAACTCGTCTAGCTCCTTGTCCGTCAGCGCACGCATCCGCGTACGCAAGGCCACACGCTCCGCTACGGCAGTCACGTAGAGATCGAGGATGCGCCGGTCGGCGTCGATCTCGCGCAGCACCCGCGCCGGCGACCACGCCGACCGCCGCCACTCAGGCGGCTGAACCACGTCCTCCACCCATCGGCCGCCGATCCTCCGGCGCGTCGTGGTCGTCTTCTTCAGCGCGTCCTCGGCCTCGCGCTGCTCCTCGTCGAGCTGCTCGCCGAGCCACTGCACGAGATCATCCATCGCTACGCCTCCTTCGGCAGCCGATCCTTGCACGAGCCGGTGTGCCCACGGATGATGTTCTGCACCACGACCGGCGACATCTTCAACCGCACCGCGATGGCCCGAATCGTCACCGGCGGAGTCGGCACGCGCCGCGTACGCCGCCGGTGTCGTCGCCACACCCCAGGTCCAGCACAGCCTCGACCCCGGGTACGTCCGCTGGCAGACGGAGCACAGCCGGGCCGAACTGGGCCGCGACCGGCTCGATGCGGTGTTCCTGCACAACCCTGAGTACGCCCGGCAGGCGTACCGCCCGGCGTACACGTCGCGGCTGCGCCGCGTTCGCTGCCCTCGAAGAGGGCGTCCACGCCGGTCATTTGACGGCGTACGGAGTGGCGACGTGGGCCGGGTTCACCGAGGACGCGTTCAATGTGCCGCTGCTCGACCGTCTGGCCGCCGAGGCGGCAGGCAGCCCAGAGCATCACCTGCGCGTCATTCAGCTCCCGGTCAGTCTCGTCATGGACACCCGTCTGAGTGAAGCCCTGCTCGGGGACGGGCCGATCGTCCAGGCGGCAGACCGCGGTTGGGAAGTCCACGCTTCCGCCCCGCTCCACGGCGGAGAGCTGCTCACGATGGCAACGCCCGAGGTCGCAGCCCTTGTCCAGGAGGGCGCCGGTATCGCCGACGCCTGCCTGGCTGCTGCCGCCTCCTGCCCGGGTGTCTCAAGAGTCCTCGTGGCCACCAGCCAGGGGCCGCACTGGGAGGACGTGCGGTTGGGCGTCGGCGGGCCCGCACACCGGCCGCGCGCCCTTGCGCCTCTGCACGCCTCTGTCGCCGCTGCGCGGCCCCGCGTCCTTACCGTCGCTGGTATGACCGAGCGGATACGGGTGTCCATCGAGGACGCCGAGCCGATGAACGTCGTCGAGTTCGAGACCGGCGACGGCGCCCTGGCGCTCATCATCTATGGGCCCGGCCCGGACTACTGCGTAGACGAGGTCGCGTTCATCCCGGCCGAGCACCGCATCCAAGGCGCCTAGGGCGTTTCTGATGGCTCTTGGACGGTGTCGCGGAGCCAGATGACCATTGCTGTGACGGTCAGTGTGCCGTTGAAGATGTAGTCGCGTTTGT
>NZ_JBHTSF010000201.1:0-14442 GCF_042795295.1 Streptomyces sp. NPDC056486 | reverse complement strand
CGTTTGAGGAGCGGGGGTCTGGGGGCGGAGCCCCCTGCGCGGCGGAGCCGCCAATAGATACAGCCGGGAAGGGGCGGGGTCGGGGAAAATCACACCGCGTCAGGACCCCGCTCACCCGTCCGCACCCGCACCACCGTCTCCACCGGCACGGCCCACACCTTCCCGTCACCGATCTTCCCCGTGGCCGCCGCGCGAACGATCGCGTCGATGGTCGGGTCGAGGTCCGCGTCGTCGACGACGACCTCGATCCGTACCTTCGGCACCAGGTCCACCTGGTACTCCGCACCCCGGTACACCTCGGTGTGCCCCCGCTGGCGCCCGTACCCGCTCGCCTCGGTGACCGTGAGGCCCTGTACACCCAGTTCTTGCAGTGCCGTCTTCACCTCGTCGAGGCGGAACGGCTTGATGACCGCGGTCACGAGCTTCATGCGTGGGTGCTCCCCTTCGGGTGGTGCGAGACGGTGCTGCCCTTCAAGGGGCCGCCGACCAGGACGCCGTGATCGTAGGCGGTCTCCGCGTGGTGAGTCTGGTCCAGGCCCGTCATCTCGTCTTCGGCGTCCGCACGGAAGCCCATGAGCTTGTCGATCGCCTTGCCGATACCGAACGTCACGGCGAACGTGTACGCCGCCACGACGAGCACCGCCACCGCCTGCTTGCCCAGCTGGGCGAGCCCGCCCCCGTAGAAGAGGCCCTCCGCGCCGTCCGTCATCGTGGCCGTCGCGAACAGGCCGATCAGGAGCGTGCCGACCACGCCGCCGACCAGGTGGACGCCCACGACGTCGAGCGAGTCGTCGTAGTCGAAGCGGAACTTCCACGCCACGGCGTACGAGCAGACCACGCCTGCCGCGAGGCCGACCACCGCGGCGCCGAGCACCCCGACGATCCCGCACGCGGGGGTGATCGCCACCAGGCCCGCCACCGCGCCCGATGCCGCGCCGAACGTGGTGGGGTGGCCGTCGCGCCGCTGCTCCACGAAGAGCCAGCCGAGCAGGCCCGTGCACCCGGCGAGCAGGGTGTTCAGGAGAGAGGCAGCCGCGAGGCCGTTCGCGCCGAGGGCCGAGCCGCCGTTGAAGCCGAGCCAGCCGAACCAGAGCAGGCCCGCGCCCATCAGGACCATCGGCAGGTTGTGCGGACGCATCGCGTCCTTCTTGAAGCCGATGCGCGGGCCGATGACCAGGACGAGTGCGAGGCCGGACGCGCCGGACGCGATCTCCACGACCAGGCCGCCCGCGAAGTCCAGGGCGCCAAGGGACGAGGAGATCCAGCCGTCCGGGCCCCAGACCCAGTGCGCCACGGGAACGTATACGAGCAGCGCCCAGAGGGGCACGAAGACCAGCCATGCCGCGAACTTCGTGCGGTCCGCGATCGCGCCGCTGATCAGCGCCGTGGTGAGGATCGCGAAGGTCAGCTGGAACGTGGTGAAGAGGAGCGTCGGGACCGTCCCCGTCAGCGTGCTCGGGCCGATGCCCGCCATGCCGAGGTGGTCGACGCCGCCGATCAGGCCGGCGAACGTGTCGTCGCCGAACGCCAGGGAGTAGCCGGCGAGCAGCCACACCACGGTGACCAGGGCGATCGACACGAAACTCATGAGGAGCATGTTGAGGACGCTCTTCGTGCGGACCATGCCGCCGTAGAAGAGCGCGAGGCCGGGCGTCATGAGGAGGACCAGGGCGGTGGCCGCGAGCAGCCAGGCGGTGTCTCCGGTGTCGGGGCCATCGGCCGCGGCCAGGGTGGTGGTGAGGGGGGCCGACGAGAACAGGGGCTGCACGGGGAATCTCTCCTCCGGGTGGGGGCAGAGGGGAAGCGTCACCGCCCAGCATTTCCGATCGGGCACCCTGGCGTTTCCGCCGTGTTTCGTGTTGCGTGAGAGTTTCGTGGAGCTCACTGATGCCGCGTCGGCGCCTCATCGGTGCCCGATCGGTGCCTCGGCGTGCTGCGGCCCTCCGTCGATCAGGGAGAATGGGCGGCATGAGCGTTCGTACCGAGTCATCCGAGCCGTCCGAGGCCATCCACCGTGCCGGCTTCGCCTGCTTCGTGGGCCGCCCCAACGCGGGCAAGTCCACCCTTACGAATGCTCTGGTCGGCCAGAAGGTGGCGATCACCGCCAACCAGCCGCAGACCACGCGGCACACGGTGCGCGGCATCGTGCACCGGGAGGACGCGCAGCTGATCCTGGTGGACACCCCCGGGCTCCACAAGCCGCGCACGCTGCTCGGTGAGCGGCTCAACGACGTCGTCCGTACGACGTGGGCCGAGGTCGACGTCATCGGGTTCTGTCTGCCCGCGAACGAGAAGCTCGGCCCCGGCGACCGGTTCATCGCCAAGGAACTGGCCACGATCAAGAAGACGCCGAAGATCGCGGTCGTGACGAAGACCGACCTCGTCGACAGCAAGACGCTCGCCGAGCAGCTCATCGCCATCGACCAGCTCGGCAAGGAGCTCGGCTTCGAGTGGGCGCAGATCGTGCCGGTGTCGGCGGTCGGCGACAAGCAGGTCCAGCTGCTCGCCGACCTGATCGTCCCGATGCTTCCCGAGAGCCCGCCGCTCTACCCCGAGGGCGACCTCACGGACGAGCCCGAACAGGTCATGGTCGCCGAGCTGATCCGCGAGGCCGCGCTCGAGGGCGTACGGGACGAGCTGCCGCACTCCATCGCCGTCGTGGTGGAGGAGATGCTGCCGCGCCAGGACCGCCCCGCGGACAAGCCGATGCTCGACATCCACGCGAACGTCTACATCGAGCGGCCCAGCCAGAAGGGCATCATCATCGGCCCGAAGGGCAAGCGGCTCAAGGAGGTCGGGATCAAGTCCCGCCAGCAGATCGAGGCCCTGCTGGGTACGCCGGTCTTCCTCGACCTGCACGTGAAGGTCGCCAAGGACTGGCAGCGCGACCCCAAGCAGCTGCGCAAGCTCGGCTTCTGAGGGACCTGCCCCCTAGTCCACGCCCCTGATCCGCGTCACGAGCAGCGCCCCCGCAAGGCCCACTCCCGCCGCCACCAGGTACAGCACCCGGTAGCCGCCCAGGTGTGTCACGATCGGGGCCGCCAGGGCGGGGGCGGCCACCTGCGGGAGTGAGTTGGCGATGTTGATGACGCCCATGTCCTTGCCGCGGTCCATGGCCTTCGGCAGGACGTCCGTCATCAGGGCGAAGTCCACCGATGTGAAGACGCCGAAGCCCACCCCGAGCACCGCCGCCGCGACGATCGCGCCCGGCCATGTCTGCCAGCCGGACAGCATGGCGGTCGCCAGGGCCATCAGGACGCCCGACCAGAGCACGAACGGTTTGCGGCGGCCCACGCGGTCCGACCAGACGCCGCCCACGACCACCGTCGCGAGCAGCGTCAGGCCGTTCACCGCCGTGAGGATCAGTACGCCCTCGTCCGGGTCCGAGTAGTCCAGGCGGTCGCGCAGGTAGTAGAGGAGATAGAGCAGGACCAAGGCGTTGCTCAGGTTGATCAGGAAGCGGGTCAGCCAGGCCCAGCCAAGGTCCGGGTAGCGGCGCGGGCTCAGCCAGAAGGCGCCCGCGAACGACCGCCAGGCGAACGGCGGCCTGTCCCGCGGCGCGAGGCGCAGGTCCCGGTGGCGCAGGACGTACGGCAGAACCCCCACCAGCGTGAACACCGCGCACGCCGCGTACCCCGCGCCCACGCCCCCGGCCACCGTCGCGAGGCCCGTCCCCACCACCACGCCCAGGAGCTGCGCCGCCCCGAGCCAGCCGCCCACCGCGCCCCGCTGGCGCCGCGGCACCCGGTCAGGGACGGCCGCCGTGACCGCGGCGAACGCGGCGTTCAGGGTGAGCTGGACCAGGCACCAGCCCGCCGCCATCCACCACACGGAGCCCGCGGCCGAGAGCAGCAGGAGCGCCGCGGCGCCGCCCGCCGTGCCCGCCACGATCCACGGCGTACGCCGCCCGAAGCGCGACACCGTCCGGTCCGAGAGCGCGCCGAAGAGCGGGTTCGACGCGAGGGACACCACGGCCCCGGCGCCCGCCACCCACGCAAGGACCGTCTCCTTCGACGTACCGGCCGGGGCGAGGTCCTCCGCCTGCAGGGCGAGGAGGATCTGCAGCGGGCCGTACCAGCCCACCCAGATCGCGCCGTTGGCGAGCGAGAGCGCGGACGTCCAGCTCCGCCCGACCCGCTCGGTGGGCTCCTTCAGCGCGTCGTCGACCGGCGGCGTCGCGGTCATGCCCGCTGGGCCCGCAGCGTCTCGCGCAGCCACGCGTACGACGCCTTCGGCGTGCGCTCAAGGGTGGTGTAGTCGACGTGGACGAGACCGAAGCGCTGCCGGTAGCCCTCCGCCCACTCGAAGTTGTCCATCAAGGACCAGACGAAATAGCCGCGTACGTCGACTCCCTCCTCCAACGCCCGGTGCAGCGCGCGCAGATGGCCGTCGAGGTAGTCGATCCGCCGCTGGTCGTCGAGCCCCTCGTACGAGCAGCCGTTCTCGGTGATGACCAGTGGCGGCAGGCGGTCGCCGTACCGGTCGCGGAAGCCGGTGAGGAGTTCGGTGAGCGACTCGGGGACCACCGGCCAGCCGAAGTCCGTCACCGGTCGGCCCTCGATCTCTCTTGGCGAGAAGGGGAGTTCGGGAGGGAGGGTGAGCCCGGAGAATTCCGTCGACGCGGGTGTCCCGGTCGTCGTCGCCGGGAGTGGCGCCCCCACCTTCGTCGGCTGGTAGAAGTTGATCCCGTACCAGTCGATCGGCTCCGCGATGATCTTCAGGTCGGCCTCGATGCCGCCGCCCGGCATCAACTCGGCGAAGCCTTCGGGGTACCGGCCCAGGATCAGCGGGTCCGCGAAGAGGCGGTTGAGGAGTACGTCGTAGAAGTCCGCCGCCTGCGTGTCCTCGGCCGAGGGTGACGCCGGCCAGGTGGGGCCGTGCGAGTTGGCGATGCCGATGTCCGTGACACCGGCCGCGCGCAGTGCCCGTACGGCAAGTCCGTGGGCGAGCAGCTGGTGGTGGGCCACCGGAAGGGCGTCGAACATGAGCTGCTTGCCCGGCGCGTGCTGGCCGAGGGCGTGACCGAGCAGGGTGTGCTCGGCGGGTTCGTTGAGGGTGATCCACTTCTTGGCTCGGTCACCGATGCGGGCGGCCACCACGGCCGCGTAATCGGCGAAGCGCTCGGCCGTGTCCCGCCGCAGCCAGCCGCCCTCGTCGGCGAGCGCGAGCGGGGTGTCCCAGTGGAAGAGCGTGGGGACGGGGCGCACCCCAGCCGCGCACAGCTCGTCGACAAGACGGTCGTAGAAGTCGAGGCCCGCGGTGCTCACCTCGCCCGAGCCGCTCGGCAGCACACGCGGCCACGACACCGAGAAGCGGTACGCGCCCGCACCCAACTCCCTTATGAGGGCGACGTCTTCGCGGTAGCGGTGATAGTGGTCGCAGGCGACGGCGGCCGTCGTGCCGTCCTTCACGTTGCCCGGCACCGCGGTGAACGCGTCCCAGACCGAGGGGCCGCGCTCGTCGACGGCGCCCTCGATCTGGTGAGCCGAAGTGGACACCCCCCACAGGAAGTCGCGGGGGAACTGAGGTAGTGGTTCGCGCGCGCCGCTCGCTGCCATGGGCGCGATCTTCCGTACGGCCGAGTACGGAAGTCAATGGGCGTACCTCAGAAAAGGTGAACAGTTCTCATGTCTGGCAGCCCTCGGGACCTCTCAGAACCTTTCAGGCCCCTTCCTTCAGTACGCGCGTGATCAGCTTCCGCTGTGGATCGGTCAGGCGCGGATCCGCGCAGTACACCGTGTGCCCGTCGACGGTGAGCTGGTAGCTGAAGCCGTCCGGCACTCCTATCGGCGGCGTGCTCCGCGCGTCGGCCACGGCCTCCTCGGCAAGGGCCTGCCACTCGTGGGCATCGGGCAGTCCCGAGGTGTCCACCTCGGAGTGCCGCTCGATGCCCGCGAAACC
Source organism: Streptomyces sp. NPDC056486 (assembly GCF_042795295.1). Lineage (NCBI taxonomy): Bacteria > Bacillati > Actinomycetota > Actinomycetes > Kitasatosporales > Streptomycetaceae > Streptomyces > Streptomyces sp. NPDC056486. Next base: position 8,541 of record NZ_JBHTSF010000201.1, on the reverse strand, counting down.
TCCTGTGCGCTTCACCTGGATACGCATGGGTCCTGTCTACTCCACCGGGTGGGCGGACGGTAGCGCCGCCGTCAGTCGGTGGCAGGCACCTTGACCGTGGACCACGCGTCGATGACGGCCTTGTGCTCGTCGCCGTCGCCGTACTTGGCGCGCGCCGCGGCCACCGTCAGCTTCGCGAAGTCCGCGAAGGAGGCGTCCTGCGCGAGCTCGCCGCCGGTCAGGACGGCGTACCAGATCTGCCCCGCCCGCTCCCACGCGTTGCCGCCGAGCGCGTCGGCGACCAGGTAGAAGGCACGGTTGGGGATGCCGGAGTTGATGTGCACGCCGCCGTTGTCGCGGCCCGTGCGGACGTAGTGGTCCATGTCGGCGGGCTGCGGGTCCTTGCCGAGCACGTCGTCGTCGTACGCCGTGCCGGGCTCCTTCATGGAGCGCAGCGCCTTGCCCGTGACGCGTGGGGCGAGCAGCCCCGCGCCGATCAGCCAGTCGGCGTCGGCGGCGGTCTGGCCGAGTGTGTACTGCTTGATCAGCGAGCCGAAGACGTCCGACATCGACTCGTTCAGGGCGCCCGGCTGGCCGAAGTACGTCAGGTTGGCCGTGTACTGGGTGACGCCGTGGGTCAGCTCGTGGCCGATGACGTCGACGGGGATGGTGAAGTCGAGGAAGATCTCGCCGTCACCGTCGCCGAACACCATCTGCTCGCCGTTCCAGAAGGCGTTGTTGTAGTCCTCGGAGTAGTGCACGGTCGCGTTCAGCGGCAGGCCGCCGCCGTCGATGGAGTTGCGCTGGTACGTCTTCAGGTACAGCTCGAAGGTCGCGCCGAGGCCCGCGTACGCGCGGTTGACGGTCGCGTCCTTGCCGGGCCGCTCGCCCTCGCCGCGGACCTTGCGGCCCGGCAGGTCGGTCTTGTGCTTCGCGTCGTAGAGCGTGCGGTGCGGCTTTCCCTCTGCCGCTTCCTTGGGCAGCGAGACGGACGGGGCGCCGATGACCGTGGTCAGACGGCGGTGGGTGCGCTCGATGGCGTCCCGCTCCAGGGTGCGGCGGGCGGGCCCTGCGAGCGCGGCGTCGTCACTCTGGGCCAGAGTGTCGAGCACGTGCGGCGGAATGATCGTGCAGAAGACAGGCTCGAAGCCTGGGTTGGCGGTCATGGCCGCAAATGTGGCACTGGGTCATGCCGCTGTCACTACCTGCAACCATGATTAGTGAAATAGAGGTATTGATCACCTCTTACCCGTTACCTGACGCCGGTCCCGCATACTGATACGGATCCGCGCACACGGCGCGGCTCGGTTAGGCTGCGGAGCATCATGCGTTACGGGCTGCTTCTTCTCCTTAGCTGCCGCGGCGAGGGCCTGTAGTCGAGGCCGACCCCCTCCCCGCGGAGTTCGGTGTTGCTCGCGAAGCGACCGTCGGCCGTCCTTAAGGACACTCCCGAGGAGCCCCCGCATCATGGCGATCAAGCCCAATCTGCAGCGTGCCACTTCCATGCCGATCCACAAGTACGGCCGGTACGACCAGGTCGACATCCCCGACCGCACGTGGCCCGACAACCGGATCACGGTCGCTCCCCGCTGGCTCTCCACGGACCTGCGTGACGGCAACCAGGCGCTGATCGACCCGATGTCCCCGGCGCGCAAGCGCGAGATGTTCGACCTCCTGGTCCGCATGGGCTACAAGGAGATCGAGGTCGGCTTCCCCTCGTCGGGCCAGACGGACTTCGATTTCGTACGGTCGATCATCGAGGACGGCGCGATCCCGGACGACGTGACGATCTCCGTCCTGACGCAGGCCCGCGAAGAGCTGATCTCCCGCACCGTCGAGTCGCTGGTCGGCGCCAAGCGCGCCACCGTCCACCTGTACAACGCGACCGCGCCCGTCTGGCGCGAGGTCGTCTTCCGTGGCTCGAAGGACGCGGTCAAGCAGATCGCCGTCGACGGCACCCGCCTCGTCATGGAGTACGCCGAGAAGCTGCTGGGCCCCGAGACGATCTTCGGCTACCAGTACAGCCCCGAGATCTTCACGGACACCGAGCTGGACTTCGCCCTGGAGGTCTGCGAGGCCGTCTGCGACGTATGGCAGCCCGCGGAGGGCCGCGAGATCATCCTCAACCTGCCCGCCACCGTGGAGCGTTCGACGCCCTCCACCCACGCGGACCGCTTCGAGTGGATGTCCCGCAACCTGACCCGGCGCGAGCACGTCTGCCTGTCCGTCCACCCGCACAACGACCGCGGCACCGCCGTCGCCGCCGCCGAGCTGGCCATCATGGCCGGCGCCGACCGCATCGAGGGCTGCCTGTTCGGGCAGGGCGAGCGCACCGGCAACGTCGACCTGGTCACGCTGGGCATGAACCTGTTCTCGCAGGGCGTGGACCCGCAGATCGACTTCTCCGACATCGACGAGCTGCGCCGCACCGCCGAGTACTGCAACCAGATGGAGGTCCACCCGCGCCACCCGTACGCAGGTGACCTCGTCTACACCGCCTTCTCCGGCTCCCACCAGGACGCCATCAAGAAGGGCTTCGAGGCGATGGGCATCCGCGCCGAGCAGCAGGGCAAGACGATCGACGAGATCGAGTGGGCCGTCCCGTACCTGCCCATCGACCCCAAGGACGTCGGCCGTTCGTACGAGGCCGTGATCCGCGTCAACTCGCAGTCCGGCAAGGGCGGCATCGCCTACGTCCTGCAGAACGACCACAAGCTGGACCTGCCGCGCCGCATGCAGGTCGAGTTCTCCAAGGCCATCCAGCTGAAGACCGACGCCGAGGGCGGCGAGGTCACGCCGGACGCGATCTGGAGCATCTTCCAGGACGAGTACCTGCCCAACCCCGAGAACCCGTGGGGTCGCATCCAGGTCAAGAACGGCCAGACGACCACGGACAAGGACGGCACCGACACGCTCACCGTCGAGGCGACGGTCGACGGCGCCGACACGGTCCTGACCGGCACCGGAAACGGCCCGATCTCGGCCTTCTTCGACGCGCTGCAGGGCATCGGCATCGACGTACGACTCCTGGACTACCAGGAGCACACGATGAGTGAAGGAGCCTCCGCGCAGGCCGCGTCGTACATCGAGTGCGCGATCGGCGACAAGGTTCTGTGGGGCATCGGTATCGATGCGAATACGACACGTGCCTCGCTGAAGGCCGCGGTTTCCGCGGTGAACCGCGCGGCCCGCTGACCAGCGCCTCGCGGCTCCACTACGCATGAAGCAAGCGCCGGACAGGTTCGAATGGACCCGTTCGGCGCTTTTGCGTGGGACCGTGTCCAGGTCGTCTACAGGCCATCTCTCGTGCAGGGTGCTGACGCCACATCAACAATGTGGCTAACATCACGCCCAACGCGGCAATGTTGCCGGGGCGTTACGGAGGTGCGCGGTGCTGCCAGATCGGGGACGAATCGGCCGGGAATCCCGCATCTTCGCCACGCCCGTTTCACGCGGGCGGGTGCTGCGCAGGCGCGTGATCGGCGTTCATACGGCATGGACCACCGTCGGGGACGGTGAGTTCTTCTGTCCGGGCTGCGGCGGTGACCGCAACTACCAGCGGCGCACCGGCCGTCGCCGCTTCGTCCTGCTTGGCGTCCCGGTCCTGCCGCGCGGCGCCGCGGGCCCCATCGTCGAGTGCGCCGCCTGCGGCGACCACTTCGGCACGGACGTCCTCGACCACCCCACGACCACCCGGCTCTCGGCGATGGTGCGCGACGCCGTGCACACCGTCGTCCTCGCGATCCTCGCCGCGGGCGGCACATCGGCGCGCACGACGCTCGACGCGGCCGTCGGCACGCTGCGCGGAGCCGGGTTCGACGACGCCTGCGAGGAGCAGCTCGTCGCGCTCGTCGAGGCGCTCGCCGCGGACACCGGCCGTGCGACCGTGCCGGACTGCGGGCCCGGTCTGGCCATAGAGCTCCACGAGGCGCTCGGCCCGCTGGCCCCGCACCTCGCCCCGGCCGGGCGTGAGGCGCTGCTGCTCCAGGGCGCGCGGATCGCGCTCGCCGACGGCCCGTACACCCCGGCCGAGCGCGAGGTGCTCGCCACGGCGGGCGGCGCGCTGACCATCGGGGCGGACGAGGTGACGCGTCTTATGGTGGCGGCGCGGACGACGCACTTCTGACGCCTCAGGGAGGCGCGGACGACGCACTTCTGACGCCTCAGGGAGGCGCGGGCGCCGTACTCCCGTGGGAGTAACGCGGCCCCTCCGCCTCCCTGCGCCGTACGCCCCAACTCGCCCTCGCGCCCGACGGATCGCGCGGCCCCCTCCGCAAGGGTTGGCACTGAACCTGCCAACCTGCCGGAAGGAGGCCCGTCATGCGGGCCGAACAGACCACCGCACGACGGCGACGAGCCGTGCCCTGGGCGTTCCTCGGGCTGTGGATAGCCGTCATCGCGCTTGCCGGGCCCTTCGCGTCGAAGCTGGCCGACGCCCAGCAGGACCGCGCCGTCGACTACCTCCCCGCCGGCGCCGACTCCACCCGGGCGGCCAAGATCCAGGACCAGTTGCCGGGCGGCGAAGCCACCGAGCTGGTGCTCGTCTACCACCGTGACGGAGGCCTGACCGCCGCCGACCGCGACACGGCAGCCGGTCAGGTCGCCGAGATCGGGCAGGCCCACAAGCTGACGTCCGCCCCGCGCGCCGTACCTTCCAAGGACGGCACCACGCTGATGTACCCCGTGGCGAGCACCGAGCCAGGACAGGACGAGAAGGCCAGGGACGCGCTCGTCGACGACGTACGCGACATCGCGCACGGCAAGGCCGGGCTGAGCGTCGACGTGGGCGGCTCGGGGGCGCTCGACACCGATGCGGGCAAGGTCTACGACTCCCTCGGCGGCCCACTGCTCTACACCACGGCCGGGGTGGTCGCGCTGCTCCTGATCCTCATCTACCGCAGCCCGTTCCTGTGGCTCGTGCCGCTCGCCGTCGCGGGCATCGCGGACTACCTGGCGATGGGGGTCGCCTACGGCCTTCACGAGGGCTTCGGGACCTCCGTCACCGGCCAGAGCAGCGGCGTGATGACGATCCTCGTGTTCGGCGCGGGCACGGACTACGCGCTGCTCATCGTCTCCCGCTACCGCGAGGAACTGCGCAGGATCGAGCGGCCCTACGACGCGATGGTCGCCGCCCTGAAGGGATGCGGCCCCGCCGTGCTCGCCTCGTCGGGGACGGTCGCGGCGGGTCTTTTCTGCCTGCTCGCCGCCGACCTCAACAGCAGCCGGGGCATGGGGCCGCTCGGCACGGTCGGCGTGCTGTGCGCGCTCGCCGCGATGCTGACGCTGCTGCCCGCACTCCTCGTCCTCCTCGGGCGACGCGTGTTCTGGCCGCTCGTACCGGCCTTCGGCAGCGAGCCCAAGCAGCGGCGCAGCCTCTTCTCCATGATGGGGAGTTCGGCGGGGCGCAGGCCCCTCACCGTGCTCGCGGGCGGCGCCGTGCTGCTCGGCGCACTCGCCCTGGGGGCGCTGAACCTGCCCGGCGCGCTGAAGCAGGAGGACTCCTTCACCAAAACGCCCGACTCCGTCACGGCCATGGAGACCCTCGCCGAGGCCTACCCCGAACGCGGCACCCAGCCCATCACCGTCATGACCCCCGAGGACCGTGCCACCGCGGCCCTCGCCGACATCAAGGGCACGAAGGGCGTGGACAGCGCGGAGAGGGGACGTACGGCGAAGGGCTGGACGGAGATCTCCGTGATCTCCACGTCCGCACCCGAGTCGGCGGGGGAGACGGCGACGATCAAGGCGCTGCGGGCGGACCTCGACGGCTCGTACGTGGGCGGATCGAGTGCTCAGCAATTGGACCTGAAGAACACGAACGAGCGCGACCGGCTCGTCATCGTGCCGCTGGTCCTCGCGGCCGTGCTGCTGATCCTGGTGATCCTGTTGCGCTCCATCGTCGCGCCGTTGCTGCTCCTTGCCGCTGTGGTCGCGGTCTGGGGAGCCTCGCTCGGTATCGCGGGCCTGGTCTTCGAGCCGCTCCTCGGCTTCGAGGGCACGGATCCCGGACTCGGCCTGCTGTCCTTCGTCTTCCTGGTCGCCCTGGGCGTCGACTACGGCATCTTCCTGATGCACCGCATGCGGGAGGAGTCCCTCGCCGGTGCAGAGCCGGGAGCCGCCGCGCTGACCGCGCTGCGGACGACGGGCGGCGTCATCGCGTCGGCGGGCCTGGTGCTCGCGGCGACGTTCGCGGTGCTCACCAACATGCCGCTGGTGCAGCTGGTCGAGCTGGGATTCGTGATCGCGGTCGGGGTGCTGCTCGACACGTTCCTGGTGCGGACGTATCTGGTGACGAGCGCGAGCGTCGCGCTGGGGCGGAAGGTGTGGTGGCCGGGGAAGCTTTCGCGCCCGGCGCCGCTTTCGCGGGGGGCGGCGGCGGAAGCTGACCCTGAGGCTGTGCGGGTGCCGGCGCCGTAGATCACCGGCTTCGCCGAGTTCGGGGCGGAGCCCTGGAACGTACGGGAGGATGGGGCGGTGGCGGATCACCCGCAAGTTCAGGACGGTGCACGGGGTGTACGGGGCTTACAGGGACCGGGTGCGCGGGGGCAGGGAGGGTTCTCCCTCCCCTTCGCCGGGGCCGTCCCCGGCACCTCCCGTGCGGTGCGCGACGACGCCGTGTTCGCGGCGGCCATCGCCGTACTAGCCGTTCTGCTCGGTGTGTTCGTCGAGGACGGTCGCCGCCCCGACGCTCTCGGGTGGACGCTCCTGCTGAGCGCCCACATCCCTCTCGCATGGCGACGCAGCCGCCCCCTGCTCGTACTCCTCGCCGTGATCGCCTTCATCGCTCCGTACCACGGCATGGACTACACGCACATGGCCGCCGTCCCGGTGGGCATGGTCGCGCTCTACACCGTCGCCGTGTCCGGGCGCCCGCGCCGCGCCCTGATCACCGGCCTCCTCGTCGTGGGCGTCACGATGACCGTCAACGCGAGCGTGGCCCCGCACCAGGTGGCCGAGGTGCTCAGGATCTCCGGCTGGATCGTCTCCGTGTTGCTGCTCGGCGTGTATGTGCGCATCCACCGTCAGTACGTCGCCTCCGTGCTGGAGCGTGCCGAGCGGGCGGAGCGTACGCGCGAGGAGGAGGCGCGGCGGCGGGTCGCGGAGGAGAGGCTGCGGGTCGCCCGCGATCTGCACGACCTGCTCGCGCACAGCATCACTCTGGTCGGCGTCCAGACGTCCGTCGCGGCGCATGTCCTCGCCGCCGATCCGGAGCGCCTCGACCGGGCGGCGGTGGCGAAGGCGCTGGACGACATCGCCGACACGTGCCGCTCGGCGCGGGGGGAACTCCGGGCCACGTTGGAGGTGTTGAGGGCGGTCGGGCCCGAATCGGATGAGACGCGGGGGCCGCTGCCCGGGCTCGATGGTCTCGCCGATCTGGCGGAGGCGGCGCGGACGTCCGGGGCGGAGGTCGACCTCGCGGTACGTGAGGTGGAGGCGCCGCCCGCCGTGGGCGCGGCGGCCTACCGGATCGTGCAGGAGGCGCTGACCAACGCGGTCCGGCACGGCGGTCCCGGTCTCACCATCCGGGTGGGTGTTCGGAGCGAAGGGGCGGCGCTGCGGGTGACCGTCACGGATGATGGGGCTGCTGCCGTCCCCGACCCGTCCCACACCCCCGGATTCGGCCTCGTCGGAATGCGGGAGCGGGCCCGGAGCGTGGGCGGCACGTTGGAGGCGGGGCCTCGGGAGAGCGGTGGGTTCGCTGTGTCGGCCGTGCTGCCCCTGGTGTCCGTGTCCGCGGGAGGACTTCGATGACGATCCGTGTGCTGCTCGCCGATGATCAGACGCTGGTGCGGGCCGCGTTCGCGATGCTGGTCGAGTCCGCGCCGGACATGGAGGTGGTGGGCCAGGCGGGTACGGGGCGGGCGGCGGTCGACCTGGCCCGGTCGGAGCGGGCGGATCTCATCGTCATGGACATCCGGATGCCGGACCTGGACGGGATCGAGGCGACGCGGCTCCTTGCGCGGGACGAGGACCTGGCCGGGGTGAAGGTGTTGATGCTGACGACTTATGACACGGATGAGCATGTCGTCGACGCGCTTCGGGCCGGGGCGTCCGGGTTCCTGGTCAAGGACACGAAGCCTGCGGAGCTGTTGGAGGCGATTCGTACGGTGGCGGCGGGGGAGGCGCTGCTTTCGCCCGGGCCTACGGCGCGGTTGATCGCGCGGGTGCTGCGGGCGCCTGCTGAAGTGACGCTGCCGGAAGCGCTGTCCGGGCAGCTGAGTGAGCGGGAGTGTCAGGTTCTCGCGCTGGTCGCGCGGGGGCTCAACAACACGGAGATCGCTGAGCTGTTGGGGTTGAGTCCGTTGACCGCCAAGACCCATGTCAGCCGGATCATGGGGAAGTTGGGGGCGAGGGATCGGGCACAGTTGGTGATCGTGGCGTATGAGTCGGGGTTGGTGCGGCCGGGGGTGGTGGGGGCTCGGTAGGGGCGGTCCCTGCGGGGCCTTCCCCAATCCCGCCCCTTCCCGGCTGTATCTATTGGCGGCTTCGCCGCGCAGGGGCTCCGCCCCAGACCCCGTACAAGATGTCCTCAATCGCCGGACGGGCTGAATCTATTCAGCC